>NZ_RAWC01000254.1:0-12501 GCF_003611685.1 Corallococcus sp. CA049B
CCCCCATGCCGACACCGCTGGTGGAGCTGACCAGCCCGCCCCTGTCGGAGCTGGTGCGCGTGACGAACAAGGAGAGCCTCAACCTGTACGCGGAGCGGCTGGGCATGCGCTTCGCTCGCGAGCGCACCGGCCAGGAAGGCTACACCGCGCTGCGCACGGCCCTGGTGGCGGAGCTGGCGCGCCGGGGCGTGCCCACCAAGGACCTGCGCCCCGTGGATGGCAGCGGCCTGTCCCGCTACAACCTGGCGTCGCCCCGGGGCATGGCGCGCGTGCTGCTCACCAGCCTCCAGGAGCCGTATGGCGCCGCGCTGGTGGACAGCCTGCCGGTGCTGGGCGTGGACGGGACGCTGGCAGGCCGCAAGACGAAGCCGTCCACCGCGGGCCGCATCCGCGCGAAGACGGGCACGCTCACGGGCCAGAAGTGCTTCGTGGGCGTGGCGGAGCGGCCCAACGACACGGAGCACCCGCGCGTCGTCTTCGCGCTGATGCTCGGCAACATGGACGAGGGCACGAAGCCCAACGCCAACGAGACCTTCGACACCTTCTCCACCGCCCTGGTGGAGCTGCCCCTGCGATGAGCGTCCCGCGGGGGGAACACCCGCATGCGAGGTGAACCATGAAGTCCAGAATCGCAGTCACGACCGCCGCGCTGCTGTTGCCGCTCGTGTCCGGAGCCGCGGGGAAGGCTCCCGCGAAGCCCGCCGCAGCGGAGAAGCAGCCCGTGGAGAACACCTACCACGGCACCACCGTGGCGGACCCGTACCAGTGGATGGAGTCCGCGACGGATCCGAAGGTGCAGCAGTGGACCGACTCGCAGAACGCGTTCACGCGCACGTACCTGGACAAGCTCCCGGGCCGCGAGCCCCTGCGCCAGCGCATCACGGAGCTGCTGTCCTGGAAGTCGCCCTCCTACGGCGCCCTGGACGAACAGGGCGGCACGCTCCTGGGGCTGAAGTTCCAGCCGCCCAAGCAGCAGCCCACGCTCATCGTGGTGGGCTCGCTGGACGACACGTCGAAGGAGCGCGTGCTGGTGGACCCCACGGTCGTGGACACGTCCGGCAAGACGACCATCGACTGGTTCCAGCTGTCGCACGACGGCAAGAAGGTCGCCGTGTCCATGTCCAAGGGCGGCACGGAGAGCGGTGACGTGTCCGTGTGGGACGTGGCCACGGCGAAGGCGATGGCCAACGAGCTGGTCCCGCGCGTCAACGGCGGCACGGCGGGCGGCAGCCTCGCGTGGAACGCGAAGGGCACGGGCTTCTTCTACACGCGCTACCCGCGCGGCGAGGAGCGCCCGCCCGTGGACCGCGAGGTGTACCAGCAGGTGTACTTCCACACGCTGGGCACGCCCACGGAGAAGGACACGTACGCGCTGGGCAAGGACTTCCCGCGCATCGCGATGACGGACCTGGAGTCCAGCGACGACGGCCAGTACACCTTCGCGCGCGTGGCCAACGGCGACGGTGGCGAGTTCGACCTGTACCTGCACGGCCCCAAGGGCACCTGGACGCAGGTGGCGAAGTACGCGGACAAGGTGGTGTCGGCGCGCTTCGGCAGCGACGGCGCGGCGTACCTGCTCAGCCGCAAGGACGCGCCGAAGGGCAAGGTGCTGCGCCTGCCGCTGGCCACGCCCACGCTGGACAAGGCGACCGTGGTCGTCCCCGAGGGCCAGGCGACGGTGCAGGCCGTGGTGCCCACGAAGGGCCGCCTGTACCTGCTGGAGCAGCTGGGGGGCCCCTCGCAGCTGCGCATGATGGACCTGACGGGCAAGGCGCTGGGGCTGGTGCCCACGCTGCCGGTGTCTTTCGTGGGCGGCCTGGTGCGCCAGGGCGCGGATGACGTGCTCTTCGTCAACGGCAGCTTCACCCAGCCGGCCGCGTGGTTCCGCTTCACGGCGGCGGACGGCAAGGTGACGAAGACGGCGCTGGCGCGCACGGCGCCCATCGACATGAGCGACGTGGAGGTGGTGCGCACGGAGGCCACGTCCAAGGACGGCACGAAGGTGCCCCTCTCCATCCTGAAGAAGAAGGGCACGAAGCTGAACGGGAAGAACCCCACGTGGCTCACCGGCTACGGCGGCTTCAACGTGTCCATCAACCCGGGCTACAGCCCGCTGACGGGCATGTGGCTGGAGCAGGGCGGCGTGTTCGCGGTGGCGAACCTGCGCGGCGGCTCGGAGTTCGGCGAGGAGTGGCACAAGGCCGGCTCGCTCACGAACAAGCAGAACGTGTTCGACGACTTCTACGCGTGCGCGAAGCTGCTGGTGGACCAGAAGTATACGCAGCCCAAGAAGCTGGCCATCCAGGGCGGCAGCAACGGCGGCCTGCTGATGGGCGCGGCGCTGACGCAGCACCCGGAGCAGTACGGCGCGGTGGTGGCGCGCGTGGGCATCTACGACATGCTGCGCACGGAGCTGACGCCCAACGGCCAGTTCAACGTCACGGAGTACGGCTCGGTGAAGGACCCGGAGCAGTTCAAGGCGCTGTATGGCTATTCGCCGGTGCACCGCGTGAAGGACGGGACGAAGTACCCGCCGGTGCTCTTCACCTCCGGCGCCAATGACCCGCGCGTGGATCCGTTCCACTCGCGCAAGATGGTGGCCCGGATGCAGGCGGCCACGGCGTCCCCCAAGCCCATCCTGCTGCGCGCCAACGCGGAGACGGGCCACGGCATGGGCACGCCGCTGTCCGCGCGCATCGAGGAGGAGGTGGACGTCTACTCCTTCGTCTTCAACGAGCTGGGCATGACGTACAAGCCCAACGCGACGAAGAAGGTCACCGCGCCCGCGCCGCAGTAGCCGTGCTTCTCTTCACGCCCGTCTCCAAAGCCACCCTGGCTCGGAGACGGGCGTTTCTTCTTCCAAGTTTCGTGGCAGCCTGCCGCCCCATGAGCCCGCTCATCCCCTACTTCATCCTTTCGCCCATCCTCGCGGGCGGCCTGGCCTGGTGGACGCTCACCCGTCTTGGAAAGAAGCGGAACGCACGCGCGAAGGGCTCGCTGGACGCGGTGGTGACGCGGCTGAAGGGGCAGAAGGTGCTGGGCGCGGTGGATCTCTTCGTCCAGGACGTGTCCTGGTCCGGGGAGACGGAGCTGTCGCCGCAGAACTGCCGCATCCGCGTGGTGATGGGCGGCCGGGACGCCGGGGCCATACCCCCGCGCTTCGAAGTGGAGAGCGCGCCGGGCGCCCCCCGCCCGCCCGCGGACGTGCTCGCGGCGCTGCGCGTGCTGGATGCGCAGGCGACGGAGGCCTTGAAGGGCGGCGGCTGGAGCTGGCAGCGGCCCACGGTGAGCTTCGAGCCGGTGGCGTAGTCCCGCGAACGCAAGGCCAGGGATTCGGATGACGGGTCGAGGAGCGCGGTGCCACCATGCGCCGCATGTCCTCGACCTTCCTCGACTCGCTCGACACTCCCGCGCCCCTCGTGGACCTGGACCGCGTGGAGCGGAACCTCCAGCGCGTCGCGGCCTATGCCCGCGAGCATGGCCTGCGCTGGCGCCCCCATACGAAGACGCACAAGACGGCGGAGCTGGGCGCGATGCAGGTCGCGGCGGGAGCCTCTGGCGTCACGGTGGCCACCGTCCTGGAAGCCGAGGTCATGGCGTCCGTGTCCGACGACGTGCTGCTCGCGTATCCGCCCGTGGGTGCGCGCAAGCTGGCGCGGCTGATGGCCCTGCCCTCGCGCGTGCGGCTCACCGTGGCGCTCGACTCCCTTGAGGTGCTGGAGGGGCTGGCGCGCGCGGCGCGGGATGCCGGGCGCACCGTGGGCGTGCTCGTGGAGGTGGACCTGGGCATGCGCCGCGTGGGACTGCGCACGCCGGAGGACGCCGTGGCCCTGGCTCGCTCGGCGGCGTCCACGACGGGCGTGGTGTTTCGCGGGCTGACCTTCTACGCGGGCCACATCCGCGTCCCCCAGGCGGAGCTGCCCGCCGTGATGCAGGCCCAGTCCGATGCGGTCGCGACGTTCGTGGACGCCCTGAAGAGCGCGGGCCTGCCGCCAGAGGTGATCAGCGGCGGCTCCACGCCGACGCTCTGGCAATCCCACACCGTGAAGGGCCTCACGGAGATCCGCCCCGGACTCAACGTGCTGAACGACCGCAACGCCGCCGTCATTGGCGCCTGTGATTGGACGGAATGTGCTTATTCGGTCCTGGCCACGGTGGTGAGCACGGCAGTGCCGGGGCAGGTGGTCATCGACGCGGGAGGCAAGGCGCTGGTGAAGGAGGAAGGGCTGGCGCCGGGCTATGGCGTCCTGCTGGACCGGCCGGAGATCGTGGTGAAGAACCTGTCGGAGGAGCACGGCCTGCTGGACGTGTCCGGCACGACGTGGCGCCCGCGCATCGGAGACCGGGTGCGCGTGGTGCCCAACCATGTCTGTGTTTCCGTCCCGCAGCATCCGCGGCTGCACGTCGTGCGGGGTGACACGCACATGGGCACGTGGGAGGTCGCGGCGCGCGGCTGGTGACAGTCCGTACCGCCCCAGCGTGCCGCCCGGATGTCATCCACTGGTCTGCGCGCTGCTCCCAACAGGCAGGAAGCCAATCACGACACCGTGTCTAGCCTTTTCCGGTCGCCGGAAGGACGTCCGGCCGGGAGGCGGAATGCACAAGGCAGAGGGCTTCTTCGTCACAATGGCCATCGCGGGACTGTCCCTGGGAACACTCCCGGTGCTCGCGGCGGACAAGGAGCCGCTCGACGCCCGATTCCAGCAGGCGAAGCCTGTCGAGTGCGACGTCCAATGCGGTGACGTCATCACGCAGCACACGAAGCTCACACACGACCTCTCCTGCCCGGGCACGGACGAGCCCGCGCTCCGCATCGAAGGTGACGGCGTCGTCCTCGACCTGGGCGGACACACCGTGCGCCGCTCGAGTCCGGTCCAGCAAGACACCCTGGGCATCGTGGTCACCAGCACCAGCATGGTGCGCAACGGCACGATTCGTGGCTTCGCACGAGGCGTCCAGACCGAGGGGGTCAACTCCCTGCGGGTGCACAAGCTCACGTTCACGGACAACGGCACTGCCATCTACAACTACTTCTCCACCACCTACTTCCTCATCACGAATTCGCGGTTCATCGGCAATGGCGCCGGGCTCGGAAGCGAGATCGACGCGTCCATCGGTACGTTCGACGTGAGGTCGAGCCACTTCGAGAACAACCGCCTCGGCATCTACCTGGATACCCATGCGGCCGACGTCCTCGATTCGACCTTCATTGGGAACGAGCTCGGCATCTACTGCTTCGCCGGCGATGTCCGCGTCCGGTCGAGCACCTTCGCGCGAAACGAGGCCGTCGCCACCACGACCGTGCCCATCGGAGGCCGCGACATCTGCGAACGGTTCCGTTTCGAGGACACGCTCATCGCGGACAACGCGTCGTTCGCCCCCACGGATATACCCATCTGGAATGTGGTTCAGCTCGACATGATCAACAACTGGATCGTGGGCAATGACAATGGGCTCACAGCCGGCTCATTCCAGGTCTACATCCAGGGCAACACCTTCTGGGACAATGCGGGCGGACTGACATTGGAAGACACTCCCATTGTCAGCCTCCCACAGACAGGCATCGTTCGCGCCAACCGGTTCCTGCACAACGACGGTGACGGCCTCCGCGTCCTCCCGGCCAGCACGCCCACGGTGATTGGCAACGTGTCCATGGGCAACACGGGCTGGGGCATCCATGCGCCCACCGCCCATGACGGCGGCGGCAACGTCGCGCGGGACAACGGCGCGGGCAACTGCGAGGGCATCCTCTGCTCCCCCTACTGACCCCTCGCCCAGCTCAGCCGATGCGCTTCAACTCCTGGGTCAGCAGCTCCTCCAGGTGCCGGATGTTCCGGTACACGAGACACCGGTAGCTGGACACGTCGAAGCGCAATTCCTTCACGTCGCGCACCAGCAGCAGGGTGGGCTTGCCGCGTCCCCAGGCATAGCCCACCTCCAGATAGACATTGGGGTTCGCCAATGACAGGTCCGCGATGACGACCTTCGCGGTGTCGATGCGGTCCCGGATGCGCTGGATGATGGGCCCGTCGAAGACGGCCTGGTCCACCCGCTCGCACAAGAGCCCCGCCGCCTTCACAGGGTTCAGGATGCCGTAGTGGTAGGTGTCCTCCAGCTCCTGCGCGAAGGGCATCGCCACGAAGGCGTGGGGCTTCTCGTGGGAGTTCGCGCCCGCGGAGGCCATGGGCAGCGCCTGGACGAAGCGCGACGTCCTCCGCACGCGGAAGCCCGTGGCCCCCATCAGCGGCTCCACGCCCGGCGTGAGCCCCAGCCCCAGCGCCAACGCCTTGCGCAGCCGCTCCACGCGCTTGGGGTTGAGCTCCACCACCGTGATGCGCTCCAGGGCGCGGGGGCCACTGCCCCGCTGGAACGCGTCCACGAAGCCGCCCACCAGGGCCAGCACCGCCTCGTCCTCGTCCAGGCCGTAGTTGGGGCCGTGCACCGTGCACGCCAGGTGACGCACCTCCTGCCGGGGCTCCAGCAGCTGGAGCGCGCGCACGGAGAACTGGCGGATCTCGTGGTAGCCGAACTGCCGCAGCCGCACCGTGCCCAGGAAGAGCACCCACGGGGCGCCCAGGCTCCGGCGCGACTCGATGAAGCGGTGGTCCCCGGGGAGCAGATCGAAGGCGTCCATGGCCACGCCCGCCCCCTCCAGCCGGCGCGCCACCGCGCCGTCCGCCCCGTGGAAACCCTGCGCGTACTTCAGCAGCACGGCATCCGCGGCCGTCTCTCCCACATCCCCCAGGTCCACCACGACGTCCAGCGTGTCTCCCATGGACCCGGGACTGTAGGGTGTCCCGGTCCGCCCACGCCATCCCCGGCGCCCGTCCCGCCGCGTCAGGTGGGATGAACACAGACGTGGCGAACGCACGCCAATCCCTGTTCAATTGCGCCTCCTGGCCGCCTGGCTGTCTTTCAGGCCGCCTCCACGCCGCCTGTGAAGCGCTTCACAGTTTCCGCCCGGCCGGGCCGGTAGCATTTGCGCACCATGTCCCTGTTCGCGCGCCTGCAGGCCCTGCTGTCCGCCCACCCGTCCGCCCCGGCCACCGCCGGACAGACGCCCGCGACCCCCGCCGCGCCTCCGGCGGCGACCAGCGCCCCGGCGGAGGCGGAAGGTGCCTCCGAGCAGCAGCCGGTCTGCACACGCTACCTGCCCGCGGGACAGGTGGTGGTGCGCGAGGGCGACCCGGGACACTCGATGTTCGTGGTGCTGGAGGGCCGCGTCGCGGTGCTTCGCGGCGGCGACCACGGCGGCAACACGGAGGTGGGCCGCCTGGGGGCCGGCGAGTTCTTCGGAGAGCTGGCGCTGCTCACCGGCACGCAGCGCACCGCCACCATCGTGACGGTGGAGGACGCCGTGCTGCTGGAGCTCACCCAGGCCGGCGTCCGGGAGCTGGGCAAGGACTACGGCGTGAAGGGCGAGCAGATGCAGGTCACCGCCCGGGAGCGCCTGCTCGCGGACGCGCTGCGCAGCAACCCGCTCATCGCCGCCCTGCCCCCGGAGGTGCAGCACGAGCTGGGAGACTCCTTCGTCCCCTGCACCGTCCCCGCCGGAGAGACGCTGCTCACCCGCGGCCAGCCGGGTGACGCGCTCTACGTCCTCATCCGGGGCCAGTGCGAGGTCTTCCACACGCACAGCGACGGCCGCCAGTCCTCCTATCCCAAGCTGGAGGAAGGCGCCCTGTTCGGGGAGATCTCCCTCTTGCGCAGCCGGCTGGCCACCGCCACCGTGCGCACCGTGACGCCCTGCACTCTGCTCAAGCTGGAGCGCGACGTGTTCAAGAAGGCCTTCCTTGGCCAGCCCGACCTGCGCGGCGCCCTGGTGCGCCTGGGCCTGGAGCGGCTCAAGCACACGATCGAAGTCATGGGCGAAGCGAAGTAGTCCGCCGTCCCGCGCAATCCCAGACAGACTGAAGCCCTGGGTCTACCGCAACGCCTTCCGGGCACCGGTGGACCACAGGGCCCAGGCCATCAGCACGGGCTGGAAGAACAGCCGGACCCGGCGCTTCCGGTCCGTATCCAGGCCGAACGCGGAGAGGCGCTTGTCGTACTGGTGCAGGTTGCCGGGGAAGACCGCCGCGAAGAAGGCCGCCAGCCCCAGCCCCAGGGGAATCCGGTGGCGCTTGTCGAAGAGCAGCGACAGCCCGAGGCCGATTTCCACCACGCCGGAGAGCAGGACGACCAGGTCCTTGTCCATGGGAACCCAGTCCGGCACCTGCGCCTGGAAGGGCCCTCGCGCGAAGGAGAGATGGCCCGTGCCGGCGCCGACCATGAACGAGCCCAACACCCCGCGCCCCACGTCCTGCAAAGGCGTGGTCCTGGCTGCTTGAAGCATGGCCACCTCCGCTCCCGTTCAATTCCAATCGTTGGAAGGTGGGGTGGCGGAGCGGAGGGTGCAAGACAGGGCTGAGCCCGCCTTCACGCCGGGGGGACGAGCGAGCAGGCATGAGCGGCGAGACCCGCGCGCACCTCATCACGGGCAGCGCATCCTGCCGTAGCAGGTCGTCGCGACGTGCTCAGCCGTGGATCAGCTCCCCGGCCTCCAGCATCGCGATGTACTTCTCCACCCGGCGCACGCGTGTCTCCGGCTTCTTCGCGTCGTGGAGCTGGAAGAGGATGGCGTAGCGGTTGGCCCCCTTGAGCGCGGCGAAGGCCGCCTTCGCCTTCGGGTTCCTCTCCAGCGCGAGCGTCAGGTCCTCCGGCACCTCCATGGTCCGCTGCCCCGCGTACGCCGCCCCCCAGCGGCCATCCGCGCGTGCGGACTCCACCTCGCGCAGGCCCGCGGCCTTCATGCGTCCGGAGGCGACCAGGACCTCCACCTTGCCGCAGTTGATCTTCGACCACTTGCTGCGCGGCTTGCGCGGCGTGAAGCGCTGGAGCCAGTACTCCGAGTCGAACGCGCCCTTCTGCCCGTCGATCCAGCCGTAGCAGAGCGCCACCTCCAGCGCCTGCGCATACGTCACGGACGGGATGCCGGACTCGAACTTGGCGAGCTTCACCCAGACGCCCGGCGAGTCGACGTGGTTCTTCTCCAGCCACTTCTCCCACGCCTTCTCGGACGCGAAGGGCACGACGGGGAGCTCCTGCTTCGCCTTCGCCTTCATGCGGTGCAACGCCTTTCCCTGCCCCGCGCCTCGCGCCGGGTTCATGACAATCCCACTCTACCTGTGGAAGGCAGGCCGGGCGGAAGCGGTTATGAAACACGCCATGGCCGAAACCACCAACGCCCGTCCGCCGAACGCCGTGCCGCCCTCGCTTGCCCGCGTGGCCTTCCACGCCGTGGCGGCCGGGCTCACCCCGCTCATCCCCGTGCCCTTCCTGGACGACTACGCCCTGCGCCAGGTGCGCGAGCAGTCCGTGCGCGACCAGCTCAAGGAGAAGGGCCTGAAGGCGCCGGACAAGGCCGTGGCGGTGCTCGCCGGCTCGTACGACGAGCGCAGCCTGGGCGGACGGCTGGTGTCCTATCTCAAGGCCGTGGCGCTCTTCCCCGTGCGCAAGGTGTTCCGCAAGGTCTTCTTCGTCCTCTGGGTGAAGGACTGCGTGGACCTGACGAGCGTGTGCCTGCACCACGGCTACCTGCTGCACCACGCGCTGGAGCGCGGCGACCTGGACGAGGCCTCGCTCCAGGGGGACGCGCCCCAGAAGCTGCAGGCCGCCATCGTCGCCGCCTGCGCGGAGATGGACGCCCGCCCCATCAACCAGGCCCTGCGCCGCATCTTCCGCGGCAGCCGGGTGTTGATGGCCGAGGCCACCCGCGTCTTCCTGGAGCCGAAGCGCGGCGGCGCCCGCGTGCCCGACCCGAAGACCGAGAACGCGGAGGTGAAGTCGCTCACCGACCGGCTCCTCCAGGAGATGTGGGAGGAGCGCGGCTACTTCACCGCGCTGGAGGCCCACTACGACAAGCACCTGAAGCGCGACCCCGCGTCCACCGAGCCCCTGGCCGCGACAGGCACCTGATCAGGGCACGGGCGCGGCGGCGGACTCCAGCGGCGCGCGGATGCGGGCGGAGAAGTCGTCCCGCCCCTGCGCGGCCAGCGCTCGCGCGTTGATGTGGTAGCGCTGGCGGACCTGCTCCAGCGGCACGTCCGTGTCGATGATGCCCAGCTCGTACGCGAGCGCGTCCGAGAACGCCGGCATCAGCGTGCGATGGTCATACGGCACGTCCTTCGTGGCCACCTTCTCGAAGTGGCGCACCAGGTTGGTGGTGCAGTTGCTGGTGAGCGTGTCGTAGAACTCCGGCTGCGTGTGCAGCCCGTTCATCCGCTGCACCATGTCCATGAAGAACGCGGTGATGCGCTCCTTCGACGCGTTCACCGGATACACATACACGTCGTCATGGCGGAAGTTGGAGCGCAGCTGCACCAGGTCCCGCTCGTCGCCCACGACGTAGGTGATTTCAAAGCGGCGGAACAGGCCGCCCAGCGCGGAGAACGTCTCGCCCTGCTCGCGCCGCACCTCCACGGAGAACACCACGTGGCGGCCGTCCTGGAAGCCGAAGCTCACCATCGTGTGCGCGGCGCCATAGAAGCCGGAGAACGGCTCCACGATGAACGACGCGCCCGTGAGCGCGTCCGTGTCGTAGGTGGCCGTGTACCAGGCGGGGTCCCAGTCCGTGGTGCCGCGGTAGCGGAAGTCGCGCACGTCGTGCAGCGTCACCTGCGTCCCGGCCACCTCCGCCCACGGCGCCCGCGCCAGGTCCGGCGCCCAGTCCCGCGTGTTGGAGGGCTGGAACGTCCGCACCCACCCGTACACGGACAGGCAGCCCAGCAGCATCACCGCCACGCCCCAGCGCCGTGAACGCCACCGCCAGGCCGCCACCGCCAGGGCCACCAGGGCCACCGCCACGAGGCTCCGCGCCACGTGCGCTCCCTCCGGCCCCGCCCCCGTCAGGGCCAGGGCCAGAGAGGCCCAGACGCCCCCCACGAGGAGCACGAGCCCCGACACGGCGTTCTTCCAGATGCGCATGCGGCCGAGTATCCGCGCCCCACGCCGCTCGTGTCACGGACGCGGCTTCCGGGTGCAGCCCCGGCGGGCGGCCGGGCGCGGATCCGCCCTCCCAGGAAGGCCCCGGATTTGTCGCAACCGCCTACCTTGACCGCTTTTCCCCGGGTGTGCGACGAAAGGGGGTCCCCAGCTTCAGGAGTCACACCCCATGAGCGACGAGCGCGAAGACACGACCGTTTACAAGGTCGTCGTCAATCACGAAGAGCAGTACTCCATCTGGCCCGCGGACCGTGAGAACGCGCTGGGCTGGAAGGACGCCGGCAAGCAGGGCCTGAAGGCCGAGTGCCTGGAGTACATCAAGGAGGTCTGGACGGACATGCGCCCCCTGAGCCTCCGCAAGAAGATGGAAGAGGACGCGGCCCGCAACAAGAACTGAAGGCCGCGTGCGCTTCCCACCGCGCCCTCCCCGCTTCAACGGGGAGGGTGGGCCGGCCCCGCTAGAGGTCCGGCGGAGGCCTGACGCCCAGGTGGCAGGCGCGCAGGGCGAGCTGGGTGCGGTTCTCCGCGCCCAGCTTGCGGTAGAGCTGCGTGACGTGTGACTTCACCGTGCGCTCGGCGATTTGAAGGTGCGCGGCGATCTTCAGGTTGTCCGCTCCGCCCGCCACGTACTGCAGCACCTCGCGCTCGCGCTGCGTGAGCAGCAGCAGGACGCTCGCCGTGGGTGACGTCACCGGCGGATGCTCGAAGTCGTTGCGCAGGAGCTGCACCGGGAAGAGGCGCTCGCCCCGCACCAGCGACTGCACCGCGGAGGACACCGCGTTCACGCCCAGCCCCGCGCGGAAGAGGTAGCCCGAAGCCCCTTCGTCGAAGCACTGGGAGATGACCTCCGGCGTGCTCACCGCGGACAGGAGCAGCATGCGCACCTCCAGCCGGCGCTTGCGGGCCTCACGCAGCAGGTTGAGCCCCTCGGTCACGGAGCATCCGATGGCGGCTTCGCCGTCGCTCTCCACGTCGAGGATGGCCACCTGCGGTGGATCCGTGCCAAGCCCGTCCAGGAAGCCGCGCACGTCGCGCGTCACTGAAGTGGAATGACCCTCACCCCGAAGCCCGTCGGACAAGCCCTGCCAGGCCGCCCACGGTCCTTCGAGAATCGAAATACGAACTGCCGATTGATTCGCTGCCATGCGATGGCCCCCCAGCCGTCGTGGCGAATTGCTTTCAATGCTACCTGTCGACTTCAACCTGCCCCGGAGTCGGTGGAACCGCGGCGGAACTTCCGCCTGTGCTGAGCGTGCGAGAACCGCGCTTCAACTCCATCCGGGGGTCCTGTCACTGCTGCCCTGCGAACTGCGCCTGCGACTGCCGAACTGGCCCGTCCGGGCCGAACCTCCTTCTTCGTTTCAAGCAAATCCAGCCAACCGAGACCCTAATACTACTTGATCAGATGCGTGACGGTCCTCGAGGAGGAGCGCGAGCGCCGAGTCTGCGGAGGCACAGCGGGCAATGGCCGAGGCGGCGCAGTAGCAGATGCTGAAGCCGCCGACGCACCTGGGGCAG
>NZ_RAWC01000255.1:0-12425 GCF_003611685.1 Corallococcus sp. CA049B
GCAGCAGGCCCAGCAGCAGGTAGAGCAGGTTGTTGCCCGTGTTGAGCGCGCCCTGCTCCGTCCACCGCGCACGCTGTCGGTGACGAAGACGGGCCGCACGTACCTGGTGGTGACGTTCGGCGTGGGGCTGGGCGCGCTCAACACGGGCAACAACCTGCTCTACCTGCTGCTGGGCCTGCTGCTCAGCATGGTGGTGGTGTCCGGCGTGCTGTCCGAGCGCTGCCTGCGCGACCTGACGGTGCGCCGGGTGGGCGCGGACGCGGCCTTCGCGCGCGAGCCCTTCGCGTACCGCTGGGCGGTGTCGCGCAAGCAGGGGCACGGCTTCGCGCTGACCTTCTCCGAGGACCTCTCCCCGCTCACCGGCACCGGGAAGCTGGGGCACCTGCCCGCGGGCCAGGAGCACATCGTCCGGGCGGACCTGGCCGCGCCGCACCGGGGCCCCGTGCGCCTGTCCGGCGTGCGCGTCACCACCACGTGGCCGCTGGGCCTGTTCGCCAAGACGCGCGTGTTCTCCCTGGAGGGAACGCTGCTCGTGTATCCGCGCCGCGGCTACGCCTGCAAGGAACCGGGGCCCGCGCAGAAGGGCCCCCGGGGCGAGGCGGGCAGCCCGCGCCACCTGGACGGCACCGGCGACGTGGCGGGCCTGCGCGAGCTCGCCGTGAACGAGGACGCGCGCCGCATCCACTGGCTGAAGAGCGCCGCGGCGGGGCGCCTGCTGAAGGTGGAGCGCGAGCGCGAGGAGCGCCGCGTCTGGAAGCTCGCGCTGGAGACGGGCCTCACGGGCGACGCGCTGGAGCGCCGCTGTGAGGAGGTCGCCGCCCAGGCGCACCAGCTCCTGGACGCGGGGCATGAGGTCGGCCTCCAGCTGCCGGAGCGCGCGCTGCGGCCGGCCGCGGGGGCTTCGCAGGAGCGGCGCATCCTCCAGGCGCTCGCGTGGGTGGGCTTCGAGGGCGCGGACGCAGGGACGGACTCCCGGGAGGCGGCGTGAAGCGCCCCTTGAGGCTGCGGCTCATCCTGCGCGACCTGGCGGTGGGCTCCGCCTTTGGCGCGATGGCCGTGTCCGGCCAGCTCCCCGTGTGGGTGCTGGGCGTCTTCATCGGGGCGCTGGTGCTGGCGCTGTGCAACGTGCGGCTCGTCGCGCGCTTCTCCCGCCTGTCCGCGCTGGGGCTGCTGGTCGCGGCGGTGCTGCTGGGCCTCCAGCTGACGGCCGGCGCGATGAACGCGGTGGTGGCCGCGTGCGCCTTCGCGAGCCTCATCGCCGCGCAGCGGATGCTGTCCACGCCTGACGCCTCGGCGGAGGGCCAGACGCACCTGACGGGGCTCTTGATGGTGGCCGGTGGCGCGGCGCTGTCGGGCGACATGTCGTACGCGCTGTTCCTCATCGCCTTCGGGGTGCTGGCCAGCCTGTCGCTGGCGCTGGGCGTGGTGGAGGCGGCGGTGCCAGACGGCGAGCCCGTGCCGGTGCGCGCGGTGCTGCGGCCGCTGTCCACGGGCGTGATGTTCGCGGTGGCCGGCGCGGTGGCCTTCTTCGTCCTCTTCCCCCGCCTCAACTGGGCCATGGTGGGGCCGCGTTCGGCGCCGGGCTTTGGCGCGGTGAGCAGCGCGGGCTACTCCAACACCGTGCGGCTGGGCGGCGCGGGCACCATCAAGGGCAACCCGCGCGTGGTGCTGCGCGCCACGCTCACGCCGGATCCAGGCCGCGATGCGCTGGACGCCTACTGGGTGGGCCGCACCTACGACACCTTCGACGGCATGGAGTGGACGAACGTCGTCGGCGCGCAGCAGACAGAGCGGCAGATCACCCTGCGCCCCGCCAGCGACACGCTCCTCCACCAGCGCATCGAGCTGCTGCCCGCGTACGGCGCCCGCACGCTGATTGCCCTGGAGATGCCCTCGCGCCTGGGCAACGCCAGGGCCCACACGCCCACCGGCTCCCGGTACAGCCCGGTGCAGCTCCAGGGCGGGAGCGAGGTGCGCTTCACCGTCACCGCGCCCTCATACACCTACGAGGCCTACAGCCTGCCGCCGGATGCCAAGGCGGGCATGTCCCCCGCCCTGGTCCAGGCGGAGCGCGACCAGCTCCTGGCGCTGCCTGATCAGCTGGATGCGCGCGTCGCCCAGCTCGCGGCGCGGGTGCTCCAGGGCGAGAAGGAGCCGCTGGCCGCGGCGCGCAAGCTCGCCGCCTTCCTGCAGCGGGACTACGCGTACACGCTGGAGCAGGCAGGCACGCCGGAGGATCCGCTGGCGGAGTTCCTCTTCGTGCGCAAGGCGGGCCACTGCGAGCACTTCGCCACCGCGCTCACGCTGATGCTGCGCACGCAGGGAATCGGGGCGCGGCTCGCCACGGGCTTCTACGGCGGCGCGCGCATGGACGGCGGCTACCTGTTGCGCGCGGGCGACGCGCACGCCTGGACGCACGTGCTCGTCCCGGGGCGCGGCTTCGTCACCGTGGACGCGACGCCGCCGTCGAACCGCCCGAGCCAGGGCTCCGTGCTGCTGGAGCAGCTGCTCGCCTTCTATGAAGCGGTGGAGGCGCGCTGGCGCAACTCCGTCGTCGACTACTCCTTCCGCGACCAGTTCGAGCTGGCGAGTTCCCTGGTCCGCCCGCCGCGCCGTCCGGCCGGCGCCCCCGCGAACCAGGGCCCCAGCCGCCTGCCCCCGCCGCGCGCGTGGGTGACGGCCGCCGTCGTGGCCTTCGTCGTCTGGCGCGCGGGCCGCTTCGTCTCCCGCTGGACGGGCCGCGCCCCGGTGCTGGAGGCCACGCGCTTCCTCGACCGGGTGGACGCGGTGCTCCAGAAGGCCCACGTGCCGCGCTCCGAACACGAGACGCTGGAGGACCTGACCACGCGCCTGGCGCGGGAAGGCCATCCGCTGGCGCTGGCGCTGACGCCCCTCACCCGCCGCTACCTGGAGGCCCGCTTCGGCGGCCGTGCCCTGCGCGAGGGAGAGGCGGAGCACCTGCTCACCACCTTGCGCCGTGCATTGGACGCCGAGGCCGCCCGCCGCTCCGCGAAGCCGGCCGGACAGGCGGGCCCTACCGCCCGCGCCTCCTGAGCGGAAGAGAAGTGCCCTCCGGACGGAAGCGGGCTTCCGTCGCCGGTCGCCCGCCCTCCCCAGGAACGCCCGGCCGAGGTGGAGAAATGTCTCCACCCTCGCCACGCGGCGCCATTAAGCGATTCAGCGAAACCCCATTCGCGCACGTCATGGCGACGTGCGCTCGAGGGCCGTGCGCCGTGCAGTTTTTCCCCTCGCAGACCCGCGGATTTCCTACCGGCCACGGGTAACGGTTACAGACCGTTGCCAACAGACGCCCACCTGCGTCCTGCAACCCCTCGGAGACACACGCGAATACATCCAACCCTGGTTGGCATCCCGGTTGCTCAGGGCAGACACGTCAAGTTGTAGGACTTGAACCCTGAGCACCTTTCAAGCGCCTCCGCCGCGGCAGGAGGCCCGATTTGGAGAATCCATCCATGCAGGCATCGACCGAGCAGTCGTCCAATTCTGGCTCCCTCGCGATGTATCTCTCGGAGATCAACCAGTACTCGCTCCTGAAGGTGGAGGAGGAGCAGGAGCTGGCGCGCCGGTTCATCAAGGGTGACCTGGCCGCCGGCCACCGCCTGGTGACGAGCAACCTGCGCTTCGTGGTGAAGGTCTCCTACGAGTACCGCTCCTACGGCATCAAGATGTCGGACCTCATCCAGGAGGGGAATATCGGCCTGATGAAGGCGGTGCAGAAGTTCGACCCGGACAAGGGCATCCGCCTCATCTCGTACGCGGTGTGGTGGATCCGCGCGTACATCCAGAACTACATCCTGAAGAGCTGGTCCCTGGTGAAGCTTGGGACCACGCAGGCGCAGCGCAAGCTGTTCTTCAGTCTGGCCCGCACGCGCCGTGAGCTGGAGAAGCTGGGCAGCGGCGAGGCCGTGGTGAACGTGGATGAGATTGCCCGCAAGCTCCATGTGAAGCCCGGTGAGGTGCGGGAGATGGAGCAGCGCATGGGCGGCCGGGACCTGTCCCTGGACGCGCCCATGGGCGAGGACGGCGGCAACAGCCACGTGGACTTCGTGGTGAGCGCCGCGGCGCCCCAGGACGACGAATTCGCGGACAAGGAGGAGGCGGGCCTCATCAACAACCGCGTGCGCACCGCCCTCATGCGCCTGGACCCGCGCGAGCGCTTCATCATCGAGCAGCGCGTGATGAACGAGCGCCCCATGACGCTCAAGGAGCTGGGTGAGCACTTCGGCTTCTCCCGCGAGCGCGCGCGCCAGCTGGAGATCCGCGCCAAGGACAAGCTCAAGTCGGAGCTGGCCGCCCTGATGGCGGAGGTGGATCCGGAGACGCTCGCCGCCCAGGGCTGAGGGGCTGTTTTCGCGCCCCGGCGGAGACCCTGCTACAACGGGCCCCCTGATTTCCTGTCAGGAGTGCCTGCTTGTCCCACGGTTCCCCGCCGGTCGTCGATGATCGCGTTCCCCTCGCGGAGGCGCATGGTTCCGCCCCGCATAAGCCCTACGTCCCCCCCGAGCAGTCGCCCGCGGAGCTGACGATCCGCGGTCTGGTGCTCGGGTCGGTGCTGGGCATCGTGTTCGCGGCGTCGTCCGTGTACCTGGCCATCAAGGTCGGCCTCACGGTGTCCGCGTCCATCCCGGTGGCGGTGCTCTCCATCGCCATCTTCCGGGCCCTGGGGCGCTCCAGCATCCTGGAGAACACCATCGTCCAGACGACGGGCTCCGCGGGTGAGTCGCTCGCGTTCGGCGTGGCGGCGGCGCTGCCCGCGCTGCTCATCCTGGGCTACGACATCAGCCTCACGCACGCGTTCCTCACCGCCGCGCTGGGCGGCGTGCTGGGCGTGCTGATGATGATCCCGCTGCGCCAGGGCCTCATCGTCCAGGAGCACGGCAAGCTCACCTACCCGGAGGGCACCGCCAGCGCGGACGTGCTCATCGTGGGCGAGCAGGGCGGCACCAACGCGCGCACGGTCATCCTGGGTTTCATCATCGGCGGCGTCTACAAGTTCGCCTACTCCGGGATGAAGCTCTTCAAGGAGGCCATCGGCACGCCCATCAAGGGGCTCAAGGCCGCGACGCTCTCCACGGAGGTGTCCCCGGAGCTGCTGGGCGTGGGCTACATCATCGGGCCTCGCGTGGCGGGCATCACCTTCGCCGGCGGCGTGCTCAGCTACCTCATCCTCATCCCGATGATCTCCTTCTTCGGCAGCGGCATGGAGACGCCGCTGCTGGTGCACAACGGGATGCTGATCAAGGACATGTCGCCGGATCAGATCCGCAATGCGTACGTGCTCTACATCGGCGCGGGCGCGGTGGCGACGGGCGGCCTCATCAGCCTCATCCGCTCCCTGCCCACCATCGTGGGCGCCTTCAAGCGCAGCGTGGAGACGCTGCGCCAGTCGCGCACGCAGGGCGCCCTGCCCACGGTGCTGCGCACGGATCAGGACCTGCCCATCACGGTGGTGCTGGTGGGCAGCGCGCTGCTGATCCTGGCCATCTGGCTGGCGCCGCCGCTGCACGTGAACTTCATCTCCGCCATCCTCATCGTCATCTTCGGCTTCTTCTTCGTGACGGTGAGCGCGCGCATCACCGGTGAGATCGGCTCGTCGTCCAACCCCATCTCCGGCATGGTGGTGGCCACGCTGCTCGTCACCTGCCTCGTGTACCTGCTGTTCGGCTGGACGTCCTCGCCGGACCGCTTCATGGCGCTCACCACGGCGGCCATCGTGGGCATCGCCGCGTCCAACGGCGGCACCACCGCGCAGGACCTGAAGACGGCGTTCCTCGTGGGCGGCACGCCCAAGAAGCAGCAGATCGCCCTCTTCGTGGGCGTGCTCACCAGCGCCATGTTCATCGGCCTGGTGCTGGTGCTGCTCAACCAGGGCGCCACCGCGGTCATCCCGGAAGCGCACCCGGGCGTGCAGGTGACGGAGCTGACGCAGGAGACGCGCACCCAGCACACCTGGCGCTGGGCGGTGTCCCAGGACGCGCTCACCCAGCGCGGCATGACGCCTGAAAAGCTCAAGCGCTCGCTGTGGGCGGAGCGCCTGGACGCGGCGCCAGTGGACGGCGGGCTGGAGCTGCGCAGCTGGCGCCCGGTGCCGCCCGAGCAGCTGTCCGGCCTCACGCTGGCGCCGGCCAACGGCCCGTCGCTGAAGCTGTCGGACGCGGGCGCCATCACCGCCGGTCCGGACCGCGTCTACAAGGAAGGCTTCGTGCGCGGCGCGGACACGCCCGTGCCCGCGGGCCGCTACCTGGTGGATGACCAGGGCACCATCCAGTACGTGGTGGACCCGGGCATCGGTGGCCGCATCAGCGAGTACGAGGGCCAGACGCTCACCCGCTACTCCGCGCCCAAGGCGCAGCTGTTCGCGCTCATCATCGACGGCATCCTCACGCAGCGGCTGCCGTGGGACCTGGTGCTGCTGGGCGTCTTCATCGCGCTGATGCTGGAGCTGTGCGGCGTGTCCTCGCTGCCCTTCGCGGTGGGCGTGTACCTGCCCATCAGCAGCAGCGCCCCCATCTTCGTGGGAGGCATGGTGCGCCACTTCGTGGACAAGCTGCGCGGCGGCAGCGCGGCGGAGTCCGAGTTCTCCCCCGGCACGCTGATGTCCTCCGGCTACATCGCGGGCGGCTCCATCGCGGGCGTGCTGATTGCCTTCCTTGAAATCGCCAGCGACGGGGCCTGGACGCGCGCCATCAACCTGCCCGCCCTCTTCGGGCATGAGGGCGCGGTGGGCGCCTTCCTCAACGCCGTGGGCGAGAGCGAGCTGGCGCACCCGACGTGGTCCAACCTCTGGGGCCTGGCCTTCTTCACCGTCCTCACCGCGGTGCTGTTCCGCTCGGCCCTCAAGGGCAAGAGCGGCGCGGAGTCCCCGCCGCCGTCGCACTGACGGCTTGAAGCACCCTCCCCGCCTCGTGCTGGCGGGGAGGCTCCTTGTCAGAGTCCGGGCACCGACGGCGGCACGTCCGTGTCGCCGCCGGCAGCGTCCGCCGCCCCCTTCGCGCACACGTACTCCGCGCGCAGCGGCGTCACGATGCCGAAGGTGAAGGCGTAGACGAACGGGCTCCACCACGGCCAGTACACGTCCACCCGGGACAGGCCATGCCGGCACTCCGCCGCGGCCACGTTGGACGTCGTCAGCCCCTCCACCAGGCTCACGCCCGTCTGGGACTCCGGTGCACCGTCGCGCGGCGCCGGACTGCGCACGCTCATGCGGAAGCACCCCGTGAGGGACGCCAGGACCAGGGCGGACGCGGCCAGTCGCTTCATGGTCGGGACTCCGGACTGCAAAGGGGCCCCTTGCGTAACACACCGGGGCTTCACCGCCAGTCCGCCCCATGTTGCCCAGGTGTCACGCCAACCCCCTGGATTCTGGGCAGTTCCCGAATTGGGACCCGGCCCTGGACGGGAGTACACTGAGGCTCCCCTCCACCGGGGCCTTCCGCCCCCTCCGGATTCTTCAGGTTTCATGGCACAGCCCCAGAAAGTCACGGACGCGACCGCGGAGCCGGAACAGTCGCCGGAGGTCCGCGAGAAGGTGGAACTGGCGAAGACGTTCGCGTTCCACCTGCTCAAGGGCATCAAGCAGATTGGCATGTACCGCCACAACGAGGCGCGCTTCCCGGAGTTCCTCTCCAAGGCGCTGGAGGCCATCTCCACGTACACGGAGAAGTTCGGGCCGCTCTCGCTGAAGGTGGAGCAGCAGAACTTCATGCTGCACGGCGAGGCGCTCTTCTCCGAAGAGTCGCCGCTCCCCTACAAGTTCTTCCGCGACGGCATCCGCCAGCTCATCTTCCGCCCGGGGCTGCCGCTGGAGGAGCTGGTCACCCTCACGCTCATCGCGCTGTCGGAGCCGGAGCGCGGCGCGGACGACGTGCTCGCGCAGCTGTGGCGCGCGGGCATGCAGCAGGTGGAGTACGTGGTGGTGGAAGGCTTCTCCATGGAGGGAGCCAACGAGGACGAGGTCCAGGTGGAGGTGGACAAGGTGGTGGGCTACCTCTACTCCCGCCTCCAGACGAACTCGGATGACTTCCTGCGCTTCGCGCGCGTGTCCGCGGAGGACCTGGACGCGAAGCTGGACGGCGTGGAGCAGATCCGCGGCCTCGTCGTGGGCGGCCGGCACGCCTCGGACGACCTGAAGGCCCGCATCCAGCGCGAAATCACGGAAGAAGAGAACGCGCGCCTCTTCCCGAAGCTGGTGGGCGCGGTGTTCCAGGTGGTGGAAGGCGGCGTGGATGACGCGGCGCTGCTGGAGGAGATCTTCCTGCAGCTGTTGGACATGCTGCTGCTCCAGGACGACTTCGCCACGGTGAACCAGATCGTCCTCAAGCTGCGCGCGCTCTCCCAGCGCGAGGGCGGCGAGGACCTGGGGCGGCTGCTCAACAACTTCCTCCACAAGATGGGCGAGGAGCAGCGCCTCACGCGAATGGGCGAGTCGCTGAAGACGACGCGCACGCGGCAGCCGCAGGACGTGACGCGCTACCTGCAGGCGCTGGGCGTGGACTCGGTGCTGCCGCTGCTCAGCGTGCTGGAGACCATCGAGCTGCCGGAGAACCGCGTGCTCCTGGGCGACGTGCTGGCCACGTTCGCGCGCGACCTGCCGGAGCCCTTCGTCGCGCGCCTGTTGTCCGACCGGCCGCAGACGGTGCGCGACATGGTCTACATCCTGGAGAAGAGCAACCACCCGGAGCGGATCAAGATGTTCGGCCAGGTGATGAAGAGCCCCAACCTGGTGGTGAAGCTGGAGGTCATGCAGATCATCGGGCGGGGCCGCACGGCGGAGGCCCGGCGCATCATCCTGGATGCGCTCACCGACAGCGTCTCCCAGGTGCGCATGCTGGCCGCGAAGCTGTTGCCGGAGTTCGACCGCGAGAAGGCCTTCCCGGACCTGGTGCGGCAGGTGCGCGACCCCAGCTGGGACAAGAAGACGTCCGACGAGAAGGCCGCCTTCTACGCGGCCATCGGGGCCACCAACCTGCCCGCGGCGCTGTCCATGATGCAGCAGCTGCTGTCGGTGAAGCCGTCGCTGCTCAACAAGCGGCGGGTGATGGAGGACAAGCTGCTGGCCATCACCGGCCTGGGCGGCGCGGGCTCCATCCAGTCCTACAAGATGTTGCAGGCCGTGGTGGAGGACAAGGCGCAGCCCCTGGACGTCCTCACCGCGGCCCGCAAGGCGATGTACCAGACGCGCAAGGCCCTGTTCGGGGACTCGGCGCTCCCGGAAGAAGCGAGCTGACACCATGGCCGACAATCTGAAGATCAATCAGACCCAGGACGAGAACCTGGGCGAGTACGGTCGAGAGCACAACGAGAAGCTCCAGAACCTGTCGCGCTCCATGCTCGCGGGCCTCTACATGCTCGTGCGCTCGGTGAAGATGTATGACCCGGAGAACGCTGTTTTCGAAAAGCCGCTCCACCAGCTCCAGGACATCATCAACCAGATCATCGGCAAGGAAGGCCGGCTGGAGCTGACGGGCGTCAAGGACTCGTTCTACCTCAACGGCATGCTGGTGAAGGTGGACCTGAACTCCATCGAGAACCAGCGCTACCTGCTGTCGGAGATGCGCGCCAAGGACGTGGGCGGCATCACGCTGACCAAGCCCGTCACCACGCAGGAGCTGAAGAACTTCGTCTGGATCTTCAGCAAGGAGCAGTCCTCCACCGCGGAGGAGGACGGCCTGCAGGGGCGCAAGCTCCTCAACATGCGCGTGGCGAAGTTCTCCAAGCTGAAGGAGAAGATGAACAAGGACATGGACACGCCGGGCGACCAGAAGGTCGACCGCAAGAAGTACGCGATGACCGTGTACGCGCGTGCCGTGTTCTTCCTGCAGAAGTACCTGGAGTCCGTGCGCGCGGGGAAGCCCATCGGCTCGTCGCGGGCGCTGCGCCTGGTGCAGGACTTCGTGGACATCTCCTACGATCAGCGCACCCACTTCCTGGGCATGACGACGCAGAAGCGCGAGGAGGACTACCTCGTCTACCACCAGGTGAACGTGGCGCTGATGTGCATCGTGTTCGGCGCGGAGCTGGGCCTCACCAAGCCGCAGCTGCGCGACCTGGGCTACATCGCGCTCTTCCACGACGCGGGCATGACGACGCTGCCGGAGGAGCTGTCCACCAAGCGCGGGGCGCTCACCGCGGACGAGAAGACGACGGTGGCCCGCGCGCCGCTCATCAGCGTGCGCAACATCCTGATGGAGAAGGGCTTCAGCCGCTCCACGCTGCTGCGCGTGGTGACGACGTTCGAGCACAAGACGGACTACGGCACCGCGGTGCGGGACGCGCGCGGCAACATCCAGATGATCATCCCCAAGACGAACCTGGGGGTGTACGCGAAGATCATCGCCATCTGCGACGCGTACGACGCGCTCACCTCTCGCAGGCCCTACCGGGACGCGTACGGCCCGGAGGTGGCGCTGATGCTGATGTGGACGGAGATGCGCCAGAAGTTCGACCCGGAGCTCTTGTCCGTCTTCATGCGGGTGATGGCCATCCAGCCCATCAAGGTCCTCTCCCGCCGCCAGCAGCAGCTCAGCGTTTCCGGCCTGTAGCCTTCGCCGCCGGCTTCTTCGTGACGGGCTTCGCCTTCGTGGGAGGCCCCGGGGGAGTGCTCGCCTCGCGCAGGACGGTGAGCGCCTTCTGGAAGTCCTCCGGCAGGGGGGCTTCCAGGTCCAGCGCCTTGTGGGTGCGCGGGTGTTGGAAGGCCAGTCGCCACGCGTGCAGCGCCTGGCGGCCCAGCGCCTCTTGAGCCTCCGCGACCGCGCCCTTCGCCTTGCGGCCAGCGCCGTAGAGCGCGTCGCACAGGAGCGGGTGCCCGGCCTCCGCCAGGTGGACGCGGATCTGGTGCGTGCGGCCGGTGAGCAGGTCCACCTCCACCAGCGCGGCGCCTTCGAAGGCCTCGCGCACGCGGAACAGGGTGATGGCGGGCTTGCCCTCCTTCACCTTGCCGGTGAACTTCTGGCGGTGGATGGGGTGGCGGCCGTAGAGCGTCTCGATGCGCCCCTCCGCGGGCGGCACGCCGTGCACCAGGGCCAGGTACGTCTTCTGGACCTCGCGCGTCTTGAAGGCCTTCTGGAGCGCCACCAGGGACTGCTCGTGCTTGGCCACGACGAGGCAGCCGGTGGTGTCCTTGTCCAGGCGGTGGACGATGCCGGGGCGCAGCTCGCCGCCCACGCCGGCCAGGTCCTTCACGCGGTGCAGGAGCGCGTTGACGAGCGTGCCGGACGCGTGGCCCGCGCCCGGGTGCACCACCATGCCGGCGGCCTTGTCCACGACGACGAGGTCGCGGTCCTCGTGCAGCACGGACACGGGCAGGGCCTCCGCCTGGGGGATGGCGGCGACGGGCGCGGGGACGTGGAGGACCAGCACCTCGCCTCCGCGCAGGCGCTGCGCGGCCTTGGCGGGCTTGCCGTCCGACTGCACGTGGCCGTCGGCGATGAGGCCCTGGAGGCGGGAGCGGGTGAGGTCCGGGAACGCGCGGGCCAGGTACGCATCCAAGCGCTCGCCCCGGGCTTCGGGGAGGGCGCGGTGCTCGCGCGTGTCGGGTGAGGCCACGGTGGGACGCGCTACCAGATCTTCGACTTCACGTGCGCCTTGGAGCGCAGCACGATGTCGTTGATGGCGCGCTCGAAGAAGTTCGCCTGGGTGCTGATCTCCGCGCTCACGCGGCTCTTGTAGAGCGCGCGCCCCTCTTCCAGTTCCTCCTTGAGGACCTCGAAAAGGTTGTCCTGCTCGATGCCCTTGATGATCTTCTGCTCGTTGTAGAGCGAGATATCGGAGGCGATCGCGCGAGCGAGTCGCATCGCCTTGACCTTTTCCTCTTCCGTCATCGTGCCACTACTTAGGCACCCACCCCGTGCGAGTCAACTTTTCCCGTCGCACGGGAGGGGGCCTGGCCGACTCCCGGTCAACGGCCCGACTTGGCGGGTTTCTCGGAGAACAGAGCGAGGTAGCTCTTGGACACGCGCAGGGGGTCCAGGCCCAGCTCCCGGGCGAGGTTCATGAGGATGCCGCGCAGGTACACGGTGGTGGGGAGCGCGGTGTAGCGGTCCGCCTCCACGTTCTCCAGGTGACGCACGGAGATGCGGGTGCGGTCGGCCAGCTGCTGGATGGACAGGCCGCGGGCCTCGCGGACGCGGCGGAGCAGCTCGCCGTTGAACTCGGCGTCCGAGGGGATGTCCACGCCCCGGGGGCGGGCCTCGCGGACCTTGGCGGCCACCTGGGCCAGCGCGGACTCAGCGGTCGCGATGGCGGAGTCCTGCGCCAGGACCTGGGCGTCCCCGAGCTTGCGGACCGTGGGGCCCTTCACGGTGCCCGGCCCCGTGGGGCCGTTCTGCGGAGGACGCGAGTCAATGGGGCGCGACGTCAGGGGCCGGACAGCGGCGCGGGAGGCCCCGGTGGCCGGGAGCCGGGCC
>NZ_RAWC01000256.1:0-12351 GCF_003611685.1 Corallococcus sp. CA049B
CCGCTGTCCCCCGGACATGCCACGTCCCCGTAGGGGTTCACGTCCGGCCGGCACAGCGCGTACGTCACCGTCACCGGACGCGCATCCGGCGTCACCGCCAGCGCCGTGAACGTCACCGGCGGCGGCGGCGTGGAGGCGTTCGGATCCAACGCCAGCTCCGGCGGCTCCGCCTTGATGCCGAGCACGCGCACGCTGCGAATCTCACTCTGGGCGTCGAAGTCGGGGCCGCTGCACGCGGCGGCCCCCAGCAACGCAAACACAGACATCAAAACGGGAGTGCGCATGGCGTCAGAAGGCTCCCTTCAAGCCGAGCACGGGCAGGATGGGCAGGCCCTTGAAGTACTCGCGCTTGGAATAGTTGTAGTTGTAGGCCACGCCCTCGACCGACTGGTTGTTGTACGCGTTCGTCAGGTCCAGGTAGAGGTCCAGGTTCCACGTGTCGAAGACGAGGTTCTTGTCCACGCGGATGTCCAGCTGGTTGAACGACGGCAGCCGCTGCGAATTGACCAGCCCGTAGTACGGGATGAACACGTCCGTCGTGTCGTCGCGCTTGGAGCCCAGCACCGGCGTCGTCGGGTTACCGGACGCGAAGCGGAACCGCGCGCCCACCTCCCAGCCCTTCGGCAGCTTGTAGCTGGCGATGGCCGTCAGCACGTGCGTCTGGTCGTTGTCGAACTTGCGCCAGCGCGCCCCCGGCGCGTCCCGGCGCTCGCTGCGGGAAAGCGTGTACGAAATCCAGCCGAACAGCCGGTCCGTCAGCGCCCGGCGCACCAGCAACTCGAAGCCATAGATGCGCCCCACGCCGCCGTTCTTCAGGTTCTCCGGCACGGACTCGCCGTCCCGCACGACGCGCGCGTTCGAGCGGACGATGAGGTCATCCAGGTCGTTGTAGAAGACCTCGCTGCCCACGAACCACTCCGGCCGCGCCTGCCACTCCGCGCCCACGCTGTACTGGAGCGACCGCTTCGCCCCCAGGTCCGGATTGCCGAACCCCGTCGACGGCTCATCCTGCACCGGCGGGCTGTGGTAGACGCCCGCGCCGCCCTTCAGCGTCAGCGTCTCCGTGAGCGCGTAGCGCACCGCGAGCCGCGGGTTCACCGTGCGCTTCACCTCCTGCTGTTCCGTGAAGATGTAGCTCTCCGTGCGGATGCCCGGCACCACCAGCAGGTCCTGGATGGGCCGCCACCGCACCTCCGCCCAGGCGGACGGGTAGTACTGGGTGAACTTCCCGTCGATGTTGATGAGGTCCTCCGTCACCAGCGGCGACGGCGGCTCGCCCTCGCGCGGCGGCTGCTGGATGCTGGCCGTCACGTTCGCCAGGTTCGCCACCACGTCCAGACCGCCCGCGACCGTCACGTTGTCGTTGAACGCGTACTCCACCGTGGGCCGCAGATACAGGTCCGTGGACGCGATGCGCAGCCCGCGCTCGCCAATCTGGAAGTCCAGGATCGTGTTGCCCACGAGCCCGTGCGTGTCGAGCGTCAGCTTGCCCTCGCGGAACTGGTGCCGCAGGCGCAGCTGGTTGAAGCCCGTGGTCACGTCCAGGCCGCCATTGACGGACGGGTCGCCGTCCGCCGGCTGGTCCAACAGCAACGCCAGCCGGTCTCGAGACGTCAGGCCCTGCAGCGTGAAGGTGTGGCGGCGGCTCGGCTTCCACACCAGCTTCGCCTGCGCGTCGTAGTAGCGCGGCGCCACCTGGAGGCTGTCGTCGTCGAACGGCACCGCCTTGAGCACCAGGTCGATGTACGAGCGCCGGCCGCCAATCGCGAAGCTCAGCGTGTCCGTGATGGGGCCCTCCACCACCGCGTTGGACTCAATCAGGCTGATGCCCACCGTGGCGTGGAGCCGGTCCGTGCGGGGCTCGCGGCTGCGCACGTTGATGACGCCGCCGGTGATGTCGCCGTAGTACGCGGAGAAGTTGCCGGGCAGGTAGTCCACCGCCTCCAGCAGGTCCGAGTTGTACACGGAGGTGAGCCCACCGAAGTGGTACAGGATGGGGATGCGCAGGCCGTCCAGGAAGACGCCGGACTCCTGAGGGCTGGTGCCTCGGATGACCAGCGCGCCGCCGTTGAACGCGGGCCGCGCCACGCCCGGCAGGTTCTGCACCACCTTGAGCGTGTCACCCTGCGTGCCCGGCACGCGCTGCACCTCCGCCACCGTGATGGTCGTGCGCGTCACCTCCTTGCGCTCGCGGTCGCTGCGGACCACCGTCTCGTACTGGCTGAAGATGCGCTTCTGCACGTAGTACGTGGCCCGCGTCTCCTTGCCCTCTTCAATCGTCTCCTGCGTCTTGAAGCGGTCGTAGTTGCCCATCACCACGACGACCGGGTGCGTGCCCACGGGGACGCCCCGGAAGGCGAAGCGCCCTTCGCCGTCCGTGACGGTGGAGCGGTCCAACTCCGTGAGCACCACCTCCGCGCCCACCAGGGGCTTGCGCGTGCCGCGCTCCAGCGCCTGGCCGCTGAAGTTCACCGGCCCCTGCGGCTCCGCGACGCCGCCGTCCGGCGAGGCCTCCGGCGGCGGCTCCGGCGCGCGGAAGACGAACTGGTAGGCGTACTGGATGCGCACCGGCGCGGGGACGTTGTCCACCTCCGCGGGCTCGAACTGGAACTGCTTCACCGCCTCCGTGGCGGCCTCGTCGAAGCCGTGGCCCGCGGGCTGGGTGATTTCGACATTCGTGACGGCGCCCGTCTCCGAGATGTCGATGAACATCACCACCGTGCCCTCGAGCTGCTGGGCGGCGGCGTCCGGCGGGTAGGCCGCTTCGACCTGACGCAAGAGGGCTGGCGGCTTCGTCAGCACGCCCGAGGGGGCGCCAGCATCACCGGCGAGCGATCCTGCGTCCGGAGCCTGTGCCACGGCTCCGGTCGCAAGCAATACACAGACGACGCAGAGGAGCGTTTTCATGAAGGGTGCGCGGGTCTCCCGCGCCCCCTCCTAGCGCCCCCCGAGGCTGGGAGCGAGCACGATTTCGATGCGCCGGTTCTGGCTCTTGTGCTCCGGCGTGTCGTTGGGGACGAGCGGCTGGTACTGCCCGTACCCCGCCGCGGACAGCATGGTCGGGTCCACGCCGGAGTCCTGAAGCGAACGGACCACCGCCATCGCGCGCGCCAGGCTCAGCTCCCAGTTGGTGGCGAACTGTCCGCCGCCGGTGGGCACGTCGTCCGTGTGGCCCTCCACGCGCACGATGCGGCCCTTCACCGTCTTGAGCGCGTCGGCGATCTTCACGAGCGCGTCCTGCCCTTCCTTGCCCACGCGCGCGGAGCCGGACGCGAAGAGGATCTTGTCCTTGAGCTGCACGGTCATCCGGCCCTTCATCTCCGACAGCTCGATCTTGCCGTCGGAGATCTCCTGCTTGAGGGACTGGGCCAGGTTCTCGTACTCGGAGCTCTTCTTCTCCAGCTCCTCCTTCGCCTGCGCGAGCTTCTTGGCGTTGCGCCCCAGCTCGTCGTTGAGCGCGGCCAGCTGCGCGTTCTTCTCCTCCAGGGCGCGGCGCTCGGCCGCGGCGCCGGTGAGGCGGTTCTCGGAGGCGTCCAGGCGCGTCTGCAGCGCGGTCTTCTCCTGCTCCAGCGCGGCCTGCTTCTCCTCCAGCTCCTTGATCTTCGCCTCGGCGGCCGCGCGGGCCGCCTTCTCATCCGTGAGGTTCTTCGTCAGCCCCTCCGCCTCCAGGGCCTTCTCGTTGAACTTCCCCTGCGAGACGCAACCCGTGGAGAGGGCAACGAGGGCAGCCAGAACCAGACGTGTCCGCATAGGTGCGATTCCTCCTGACAAGGATGTTGGTGGGTCCGAGATTACCGCTCTCAGGCCCGCAGCCTAGGAGAAACGCGCATCCAATTTGAGGCCAAACTTCCCCGCCGAACGAGCGGCCTTACTTGGGGAAGATGGGGTGGGTGTCCAGCCAGGAGCTGAAGAGGGCGTCGGCGAAGGGCTTGCCGGGGATGTGGACGCCGCCGGACGCGCCTCCGGAGACGTGGAGGCCGGAGCCGGGCAGGTAGGTGAGGACCAGGTCGTCGCCCTTGCGCACGTCATGGAGGGACGACAGGAGCTTCTCCAGGGACTGGTTGAGGGCGTCCTGGCGCATGGCCGGGTTCTGGCGGAGGCCCTCGCGGAAGCTGCCCACGAGCTGGTCCTTGGTGATGGTGCGCAGGAAGCGGAAGTGCAGGCGTTTCAGGCTATTGGAGGCCACGGCCTCCTTGAAGCAGGTGGGCTCCTCCTCCATGTAGAGGCTCCACACGTACACGTTGAAGAAGAGCTTCTTCTTCAGCTCCATGTGGGTGAGCGCCAGCGTGCGCCCCTCCACCTGGAGGGAATCCGGCATGTTGACCCCGCCCGCCTGTCCCGCATGGGCGGCAGCGCCCACCAGCAGGAGCATCCCCAGCGCGACCCCTCGCGCTCCCTTTGTCCACACCGTCCCCGTCATCGCCTTCCCCTTCACCCTCTTCCCAAATCCGGTGATCGCAACGGTGTGCATGCTCTGGAAAACCGCCACCGGCGGCGATCATTGGTTTGTGCACCATTGGACGGCAACCGGAGGCCCAAGGCAAGGCTGTTGGGGGTTCAAGTGACTCCCCGGTTGGCGGGCGGACCGGACGGATGGCGCGGGGTGTCGTGAAACCCGGGAGGCGGGTTTAGCCGGAGAGGCGGCCCCCGGCCAGGGCAGAATGGCGGGATGGACCTGGCACGTGGGTTTCGGGGACTTCTGGCGTGGGGCGTCGTGGTGCTGACGGGGTGCGCGGGGGCGAACTACGAGGGGGTGGGCCGCCGCTGCACGTCCTGCACCGTGGAGCCCATGCCCACGTCCCTGCCTCCGGGGACGTTCGTCGAGTACCGCATCGACACTCTGTATATGACCGACCTGCGAGCGACCTTCACGGTGCTCCGCGAAACCCAGACCGAGCGTTGGGTCGAGGTGCGGATGCGGCGCGAGGCCCGTCCCGAGGAATTGCTGAAGGGGCTGTACGACCGGCCGCTCATCTTCGTCATGCAGCTCCAGCCGCTCCCGGAAGGACCTTCCAATCCTCCATTCCAGACGCGGTTCGCCACGGATGAAGAGCGTTTCGTGGGCCCGGAGCGGCTCCACAGGTCGGTGACCGCCACGCCCATGAAGCTCCAGGTGAACGGAAGGACCTTCGAATGCGAGGACCATGCGTACCAGATGGAGCCACCGCGCTCCGGACGTGGCTGCATCCGCGCGAAGGATCCCCGCGTCCTGTTCGCGGGTGGGGTCTTCTTCCTGGAGGAGCACTACAACGATGCGCGGTGGCCCTCGCTGCGCATCCAACTGCTCGATATGGGGCAGCGGAAGGTGGAGGCTTCGGATGGAGTCATCGCGATCCGTTCAGGCCAATCCGCGACCTATGTCCGCTCCGACGGGTTGAGTGTCACCCATACCTGGACGACAGGTCCCACGCGCGTGCGTCACGTCCAGACATACCTGTCACAGGACATGCCCCTCCCGGGTAACGACTCTGACTGGGAAGGCACCCTGCTGGATGTCGTGACAGCGCTGGCGGACAAGAGCGGCTGGCGCTACCGGCCCCTGCCGGACTCCAATGCGCGGACCGAGGTCCAGGTGAACGGAGAGGCCATCCGCGTCTTTCAACGCAGGCTTTCAGACCGGAACGGAGGAGATGAACCCTATGACATCATCCGCTCCTATGTGGACGATGTCTGGCAGATGAAGGACGCCCCCATCTGGATCCGGCTCTGGCCCCTGACGGCGCAAGGCAACATTGGACAGAGGCCTGTTCATCACTGGCTGAAGGAATGGAAGTAGCCGTTCCTGCCGCCGGAGGGTCCTACGGCCCAGAGAGCCTGGAGCGATGAGTCAGGAACTCAGCGACTCGCGGTATTCGTCCACGAGCTTCCAGAACAGCAACCACACATCGTGTTCGCGTCCAGCCGCTTTCACGACCATGGAGATGGGACCCGCAGACGCGCTCCAGCCTCTCGTCTCAGCGAGATACTCCGCAGTGAATAGCCGCGCAGGAGATGCTCCAGGTTCCGCAACTGCAACACCCGCTGAGAGTCATCGCCGCTCACATACTTACCGGCTCCAGCCGCACGCCCGTGACATTGGCCTCGTGGACCGGCACGTTCAGGAAGGCCATGACCCGCCCATGCTACTCCACCGCGCGGAACGTCACCTGGAACGCAATGTTTTTGCGTGCGCGAGACATCAGCCGGTAGACGTGCCCCGCCTCATCCAGTTTCTCCAGGCTCATGTAATCGTCGTATGTGATGAACCGGGCAATGCGCCAGATCTCCGAGTCGAACTCAGGACCCGCGGGGCCGGTGACAACGTGGTTCCCGCCGTCCTCCATCGTCCGCTTCCAACCGGGTTTGAGGAGGAAGTCGAGTTCGATGGAGACGCCTTGCAGGGAGCTCTCTTCCCAGGTGCGCGCCATCGTCGCGGCGCGGGCCAGGACGTAGCCTCGCTCGAACTCATACAGGACGAGCTCACCCGCGAGGACCTTCTGCGTCCAGACGGCATCCAACGCCCGCTGCGCGCAGCGCTCGGCGGTTCCGGCCATCCCCGCCCGCCATTCGCGGATGTCGACGAGCACGTTCTGCGTCCCGAGCCTCTCGAGGGACCACTCCTCCGCGCCCTGGAAGTCAAACCAGACGGTTTCGCGGGTGTGCAGGACCAGCTCCAACTGCAGGAACATCTTCTCCCGGTCCATCCGTACGCCCGTGACCTTGGCGTCGTGGACCGACACGTTCAGGAAAGCCATCGTGGGGAACAGTCTGTCACCCAATGGCCCCATGCGGGGAAGAGCCGGCGTAGGCTCGCCGTCCATGAGCGCTTCCGTCCATTTCCGCACCTGCAATCTCTGTGAAGCCATGTGCGGCGTGCGCATCGAAGTGGCGGATGGGCGCATCACGTCCATCAAGGGGGACGCCGAAGACCCGTTCAGCCGGGGCCACATCTGTCCCAAGGCCGTGGCGCTCCGCGACCTGCACGAGGACCCGGACCGGCTCCGCCATCCCATGAAGCGCACCGCTTCCGGCTGGGAGCGCGTGTCGTGGGAGGACGCCTTCCGCGACATCACGCAGCGGCTCCATTCCCTCCAGAAGGAGCACGGGCCGAACGCAGTGGGCGCGTACCTGGGCAACCCCAACGTCCACAACCTGGGCGCGATGATGTTCGGCCCCCAGCTCCTTCGCGCGCTTCGCTCGCGCAACCGGTTCTCCGCCACCTCCGTGGACCAGCTGCCCCACCAGCTCGCGGCCCACCTCATGTTCGGACATCAGCTGCTGGTGCCCATCCCGGACATCGACCGAACGCGGTACATGCTCGTCCTGGGCGCGAACCCGCTTGCGTCCAATGGCAGCCTGATGACCACGCCGGACGTGCGCGCCCGGCTGCGTGCCATCCAGGAGCGCGGCGGCAAGGTCGTCGTCGTCGATCCCCGCCGCACGGAGACGGCGGTCATCGCCGACCAGCACGTCTTCGTCCGGCCCGGCACCGATGCGCTCGCCCTCTTCTCCCTGCTGCATGTCGTGCTGGAGGGGAATGCGCACCGCATGGGCCGGCTCGCGGCGTTCGTGGACGGGCTGGACACCGTGCTGCCGCTCGTCCGGGACTTCCCTCCGGAGCGCACGGCCCCGCACACGGGCATTGCACCCGACGTGCTTCGAGGCATTGCCCGGGACTTCCTCGCCGCGGACGGGGCCGTCTGCTACGGGCGCGTCGGCGTGTCCACGCAGCCGTTCGGCTCGCTCTGCCAATGGCTCATCAACGTCCTCAACATCGTCACCGGTAATCTGGACCGTGAGGGCGGCGCTCTCTTCACCCTGCCTGCCTTCGACCTCATTGGCGGGCCTCGTGCGTTCGGCGTCAGCCCTGGCAGCCATGGCCGCTGGAAGAGCCGGGTTCGCGGCCTGCCGGAGTCCTCCGGTGAGCTTCCCGTCGCCGCGCTCGCGGAGGAGATCCTCACCCCGGGCGAGGGCCGCATCCGAGCGCTCATCACCCTGGCCGGCAATCCCGTGCTGTCCACGCCCAATGGCACGCAGCTGGACACCGCGCTGGGACAGCTCGACTTCATGGTGAGCGTGGATCCGTACCTCAACGAGACCACCCGCCACGCCCACTACATCCTGCCTCCCGCGTCGCTGCTGGAGCGCGGGCACTACGACCTCGTCTTCCATGTGCTTGCCGTGCGCAACACGGCGAAGTATTCGCCGCCGGTGTTCCCGGCCGGTCCGGACTCGCTCCAGGATTGGGAGATCCTCCTGGAGCTCCAGCACCGGCTGGAGACCCTGCGCAAGGGGCGGAGTGTTCGCGCAACGCTTCAGTACCAGGCCCTCAAGCGGATGGGGCCGGAGCGCATCCTCGACCTGGGCCTTCGCCTGGGGCCCTATGGCTCACGCTTCCATCCGCTCAAAAAGCAGGGCCTGTCGCTCGCGAAGCTTCGCGCCACGCCGCATGGAATCGACCTGGGCCCGATGAAGCCCAGCCTGCCCGGCCGGCTCCGCAACCGAGCCAAGCGCATCCAACTGGCACCGGAGCTGCTCGTCGCGGACGTGGCCCGCCTCCGCGCCGCGTTCCCGGACGACGCGGCACCTCGCGAAGGCGAGCTACTGCTCATTGGCCGGCGGCACCTGCGCGACAACAACTCGTGGATGCACAACGTGCCGGGGCTCGTGAAGGGCCGTCCCCGCTGCACGCTCATGGTCCACCCGGACGACGCCTCACGCATAGGGCTCGCGGATGGCGCCAACGCCACCATCCGCTCGCGCGTGGGGGAAGTCACCGTGCCCGTCGCGGTCACCGCCGATGTGATGCCCGGCGTCGTCAGCCTGCCGCACGGCTACGGCCACCAGCGCCCCGGCATCCGCCAACAGGTCGCCAGCGCGCACGCGGGCGCCAGCATCAACGACCTCACGGATGATCAAGCGCTGGATGTCGTCAGCGGCAACGCCGCGTTCAGTGGGACACCGGTCCAGGTCCGACCGGCCTGAGCCCCCGAACATCCGGGGTGTACACCGCCGGTCTGACGCGGTTCCTCGAAACGTGTCCGACTGTCGGACAAGTTTCCGCCCGGATGGGGCGGAGGCGCTCCGGCCACGGTCCTCCCAAACCTGTCCGACTGTCGGACAAGTTTCTGCCGCGCGGCTGAAGCGGGGACACCCGGCCACGGTCCTCCCAAACCTGTCCGACTGTCGGACAAGTTTCCGCCGCGCGGCTGAAGCGGGGAGACCCGGCCACGGTCCTCCCAAACTGTCCGATTGTCCGACAGGTTTCCGCCACATGGACCGCGCGGAGGCTCCGGCCACGGTTCGCCCAAACCTGTCCGGCTGTCGGACAGGTTTTCGCTCCCCGGGTGGACCCGGCGGCCCTGGCCGCAGTCCTTCAAAAGCTGTCCGACTGTCCGACAGGTTTCCGTCGCCCGGATGGAGCGGAGGCTCCGGCCACGGTCCTCCCAAACCTGTCCGACTGTCGGACAAGTTTCCGCCGCGCGGCTGAAGCGGGGACACCCGGCCACGGTCCTCCCAAACCTGTCCGACTGTCGGACAAGTTCCCGTGGTTCGGCTGAAGTGGCGGCCCGGCCACGGTCCTCCCAAACCTGTCCGACTGTCCGACAGGTTTCCGAAGTTCGCCGCCGCCGGGGCGCCCCCGCGGGAGTTCTCACCTTCTCAACGAGACTCCAGGTCCGAGGACCTGGGACCGGTCTGACCGATGCAGTGGCCCCTCGCCACCTGCATGTTCACGGCGATTGTGTCGTCACGGATGCCGCCCGCCCGGCGTCCGTTCTGTCAGGGCGTCAGCGAGCGCGGCGATGTGCCGTTCGTCGGTGCCACAACATCCGCCGAGCAGGCGCGTGCCGAACTCCGCATGGACGCGGGCCATCTCCCGCGCGAAAGCGTCCGGGGTTTCGCTGTCGATCTCCGCGCGCCCTTCGAGTTCTTCGGGCGAGAGGCGGGAGGTATTGGCCTGCAGGCCCACCACCCGCGTGCCGAGGATGGGCAAGTTGGCCAGCTGGCGCGACAGGCCCTCGCGGAAGATGGAGGGGTGGACGCAGTTCACCATGTACGCGCTCGGGCGCGCTCCGGGCAGGGCGTCGATGCGCGCCACGGCCTCGGCCAGCGGGGTTCCGTCGAGCAGCGTCCCGGTGGGACGGAGGATGAAGCTCAGCAGGAATGGCGCCCCCGTGCGCGCCATCGCCAGGGCGAGGCCCTCGGCCTCCGAGAGGGCCGGCAGCGCCTGGGCCACGAGGAAGTCCACCCCGGCGCGCGCGAGCGCTTCCACGTGCGGCGCGTGGAAGGCCGTGGCCTCCTCGCGTGGGAGCGCTTCCTCGGGCCGGTACGCATCCCCGCGACACCCGACGAGCCCGCCGATGAAGACGCCCTCGCCCCTGCTGCCCACCTCCTCGCGCAGGCCCGCGAGCAGCCCCACCGCCTCGCCGAAAACGTCGCGGCCCGTGAGCCCCGCGCGCGCGAGCCGCTCCGCGTTCGCGCGCCAGGTGGGCGTGAGGAGGAGCGTGGGCAGGCCGTGACACAGACCGATGTCTCGATAGTCGCGGTAGATGCCTGCGAGCGCCTCGCGTCCCTCCGGATTGAAGAGGAGGCCCGCGTTGGCCACGTGCGGATCCAGCAGTCCCGCGGGGTGGCGGCGCAGGCGCTCGACCACGGAGCCCTCGGTGAGCACCCGAGGGGCCTCGTGCAGGGCTCGAAGAAATGGTGCGTGGTTCGCCAAGCCACCCATCAGCGCGTCCCCGTCATCTTCAGCATCCTCCGAAACCTCTTCTTCCCTTCAGTTGTACGTGTTGCGTCCCGCCATGACGCCGCCGTCGACATCCCAGATTGCGCCGGTGACCCAGCAAGCCTCGCTCGACAACAGATGGGCAATGGGCCGTGCAACCTCCTCCGCACGGCCCACGCGGCCCAGCGGATGGAAGCAGTTGAACCCCTGGAGCGTACCGTGCACCTTCTCCTTCGGGATGAAGCCCTCGTAGATGCGCGTCTCGACCACGGCGGGCGAAACCGCGTTGACGAGGATGCCATGGCCGGCCAACTCCATCGCCAGGTGCTGCGTCAGCGAGTGAAGTCCTCGTGGCGCTGGCCCGCGGCATCATGGCGCATGACGACCTCGCGGCCGGACGGCGGGGGCGCCTGTTCCCGGAGGTCGAGTTCCCTTCCGTGCTCGCCGACTCCGTCGTCCACCGGCCCGAGTGCGCCACCCTCCCGAGGCGGGTGGCGCTTCGCGACTGGCTCGTTCGCGAGGCGTCCGCGCGCCAGGCCCTGACGGACAGGACCTAGCGGTACACCGGCGCGGGCAGCACGGGCGGCACCACCGGCGCGGCGGCCGCCACCTTCGCCTTCGCGCGCCACACCAGCGGCGTGAGCGCTCCCACCAGCACGAACACCGCCTGCACCGTGTGCGCGAGCAGCGCGATGGACATCGCCTTCGCGGCCGTCGTCCCCATCGCTCCGGCCGCCAGCGAGAACATCCCGTCCGTCACGCCCACCTGCCCCGGCACCAGCGAGCCCATCGCCAGCGCCACCAGGTAGAGCCCCTGCGTGAACAGCGCCTGCACCAGCGTCGTGTCGATGCCCACCGCGTGCGCCAGCACCGCGTACTGCATCACCTGCAACACCCGGCTGCCCAGGAACGCCATCATCGGCCGCCACGGACACAGCCCTCCGGCGCACACCGATGCCTGGAACGCCTCCGCGTGCTCGCCCCACTTGCCGCACCGCCTGCGCATCCACGCGCCCAGCCGCTTCGCACGGAGTCCCGCGCGCACGCCCAGCGACGCGAGCAGCAACACGACGCCGTGCACCAGCATCGCCACCGTGAACGCGCTCCAGCCCGTCATCAGATAGGCCGCCAGCGCGCACGGAAACGAGATGAGCCCTCCGGCTCCCAGCGACGCGGACTGCGACGTGGCCGCCGCCGCCGTCGCGGACGCGCCTCCCGTGTACGGCGTCAGCAGCGTGGCCTTCGTCGCCTCCGCCGCCGCTCGGCCCGCGGGCGCCATGCTCGACACCGCGGTTCCAATCAACTGCGCGCGAACCAACACCGACAACGGCACCTGCCGTGCACGCGCGCCATAGGACAGTCGCGTCGCCGTGGCGTCGCACGCCTGCCGTCCCATTTCGATGAACACCACCCAGGGGAGCAGCGGCAGCGCTTCCAGGAGCGTGGTCTTCAGCTCGCCCGCGCCTGCCTTGTGCACCAGGGCCCCCAACATCCCCAGGCCGCCCATCGCGAACACCGGCTTGAGGACCGTCAGCAGCCTGCGTCTCCAGACGCACGGTGAGGCGGAAAGCCCCTCCCTTGCGACGGCCCCCGGCCCGGCCAGGGCCCCTTCGTGGTGCACGTTGCTCACACTCGCCCTCCTCGCC
>NZ_RAWC01000257.1:0-12161 GCF_003611685.1 Corallococcus sp. CA049B
TGAGCTGGACGAGGGCTTCCACGATGGGGCGGAAGCTTTCTCCTGAACGCGAGGTGGGCGCCACCCCCTTTCACCGGTAGGCTCCGCCCCCTCATGAAGCCCCATCAGAAGATGCTCCTCGGGATCTCCGTTGGCGCGGCGGCCGGGCTCGTCTGCAACGCCGTGTTCGGGAGCGCGGACTGGCTCACCTGGCTCGTCGAGCACGTCACCAACCCCCTGGGGCAGATCTTCATCCGCCTGCTCCTGATGCTGGTGGTGCCGCTCCTGTTCTCCGCGCTCGTCGTGGGCGTGGCGGAGCTGGACCTGAAGCAGGTGGGCCGGCTGGGCGCCCGCACGCTGGGCTACACCGTCGTCTTCTCCGTCATCTCCGTGCTCATCGGTCTGTTGCTCGTCAACACGCTGCGGCCCGGTGACGGCCTGAGCGACGAGGCCCGCGCCCTGGCCCGCACGGGGACGAGCATCAAGGCCGCGCCGCCCCCCGGGGACACCTCCGCGGGCGCGCTCTTCATGTCCATGGTGCCCACCAACCCGCTGAAGGCCGGGGCGGACGGGGACATGATTGGCCTCATCGTCTTCTCGCTCATCTTCGGCCTGGGCCTGGCGCTCACGCCGGGCGAGCCCGCGCAGCGCCTCAAGGACGTCATCCAGGGGCTCTATGACGTGATGATGAAGCTCATCGACGGGGTGCTCAAGCTGGCCCCCGTGGGCGTGGGCGCGCTCCTGTTCTCCATGACGGCGCGCCTGGGCTTCCACATCCTGGGTCAGCTGGCGTCATACGTGGGCGTGGTGCTCCTGGCGTTGGGCATCCACATGTTCGTCATGTACTCGCTGTCCGTGCGCTTTTTGGGCGGCCGCAACCCGGTGGAGTTCTTCCGCTCCTGCCGGCTGGCCATCGTCACCGCGTTCTCCACGTCCTCCTCCAGCGCCACGCTGCCCACCGCCCTCAAGGTCGCGGAGGAGAACCTCAAGCTGCCGCGCAACGTGTCCCGCTTCGTGCTCACCGCCGGCTCCGCGATGAACCAGAACGGCACCGCGCTCTTCGAGGGCGTCACCGTCCTGTTCCTCGCGCAGGTGTACGGCGTGCAGTTGGACCTCACGCAGCAGGCGACCATCATGTTCATCTGCGTGCTGGCGGGCATTGGCACCGCGGGCGTGCCGGCGGGCTCCATCCCCGTCATCGCCATGATTCTGGGCATGTTCCACATCCCCGTGGAGGGCCTGGGCCTCATCCTCGGCGTGGACCGCTTCCTGGACATGTGCCGCACCGTGCTCAACGTCACCGGAGACCTGGCGGCCGCGGTGTACGTGTCGCGCGGCGAGCCCCCCGACCGGCCGGTCGGCGAGGAGGCGGCACAGTCCCCCGCCGCCTGACGTGGCGTCACCCAGGTTCCACCTTTGACCGAAGTCCCCCTCCGCCGTCTTTCGCATCCAAGGAGCTTGAGCCGCATGAAAGTCGCCAACGGTCGCGTCGTCGCCCTCGATTACCGCCTCCACCTGGGAGACGGGCAGATCATCGACCAGAGCGCCCCGAATCAGCCGCTCGCCTATCTGCACGGGCACAAGCAGATCGTCCCCGGCCTGGAGGGCGAACTGGACGGCCTGGGAGTGGGGGACAGCAAGCAGGTGGTGGTGACGCCGGAGCAGGGCTACGGCATCCACAAGCCGGAGGGCGTGCGCAACGTCCCCCGCACCATGCTGCCCACCACGTACCTGCCCCAGGTGGGCGGCACGCTGATGGCCCAGACGGAGGACGGCGACGTCCCCCTGCGCATCGTCGCCGTGAACCCGGACCACGTCGTGGTGGACCTGAACCACCCGCTTGCGGGCAAGACGCTCCACTTCGACGTCACCGTGCGCGAAGTGCGTGACGCGACGCAGGAAGAGCTGGCGCACGGCCACGTCCACGGGCCGGGCGGCGCGCACGGGTAGTGCCTTTTCCCGACCGGGAGGCACGGAGCGTTTCGTGACCCCGGGGGGCGTGCACTATCTTGCGCCCCCCATGGTTCCTCCCGTCCCGAACCCCAGCCAGCTCCGCGTCCCCGCGCCCGACCCCGGCGCCGTCCCCGACCGGCCCGGTGCCTCCGCGGCCATGGATCCGGAGCTGTACTGGCGGGAGCACGTCTACCAGGGCGGCGCGCGGCAGCTCACCGTGCGCGCCGTCATCGCCGGAATGCTCATTGGCGCGGTGATGTGCCTGTCCAACCTCTACGTCATCCTCAAGACGGGCTGGAGCCTGGGCGTCACCATCACCGCGTGCATCCTGGCCTTCGCGGTGTTCGGCACGCTGCGCTCGCTGAAGCTCTTGCGCAACGAGTTCACCGACCTGGAGAACAACGCCATGGGGTCCGTGGCGTCCGCCGCGGGCTACATGACGGGCGGCGGCAACATGGCCGCGGTGCCCGCGCTCTTGATGCTCACCGGGACGCTGCCGTCGTCCGGCTGGCTGATGGTGTGGTTCGCCGTCATCTCCGCGCTGGGCGTCTTCGCCGCCATCCCCATCAAGCGCCAGCTCATCAACATCGAAGCGCTCCCGTTCCCCACGGGCACCGCCACCGCGGAGACCATCCGCGCGCTGCACGGCCACGGCGATGTGGCCCGCCGCAAGTCGCGCCTCCTGGGCCTGGCGGGGCTGGTGGGCGCGTTGCTGGTGCTGGTGCGCGACGCGCGCTTCACCTGGCTGAAGAACCTGCCGGAGAAGGTGAGCCTGCCGTTCAGCATCCTGGGCCGTGAAGCGGGCAAGTGGTCCCTGTCCTTCGACTTCAGCCTGCTGCTCATTGGCGCGGGCGCGCTGGTGAACTTCCGCACCGGCTGGTCCATGTTGCTGGGCGCCATCCTCAACTACGGCTTCCTCGCGCCGGCCATGGTCTCCCAGGGCGTCATCCCGGAGGTGACGTACAAGGCCATCAACAGCTGGTCCCTGTGGACGGGCTCCGCGGTGCTGGTGTCGTCCGGCCTGCTGTCGTTTGCGTTCCAGTGGAAGAGCGTGGTGCGCTCGTTCTCCGCGCTGGGCGGGCTGGTGGGGATGAAGCCCAAGGAGGGCGCTCGCGAGGATCCGCTGGCGGACATCGAGTGCCCCCCGGCCTGGTTCCCCCTGGGCTTCGGGCTCCTGGGCCCGGTGGCCGTCTTCCTCATGGCCTACCTGTTCCAGATTCCGTGGTGGGCGGGTGTGCTCGCGCTCCCCCTGGCGGTGGTGATGGGCGTCATCGCGTCGCGCGTGACGGGAGAGACGGACACCACGCCCACCAAGGCGCTGGGTCCCGTCACCCAGCTCATCTTCGGCGGCCTGGCGCCGGGCAACATCCCCGCCAACGTGATGAGCGCCAACGCCACGGGCGGCGTGGGGCTGCACTCGGCGGACCTGCTCACGGACCTCAAGTCCGGGTGGCTGTTGGGTGCTTCGCCGCGTCAGCAGTTCTTCGCGCAGCTGTTCGGCGTGGTCGCGGGCGCCCTGGTGGTGGTGCCCATCTTCAAGCTGCTGGTGCCCACCGCGGACGTGCTGGGCACGGAGCAGTTCCCCGCGCCCGCGTCCATGGTCTGGGCCGGCGTGTCGAAGATGCTCGCCTCGGGCGTGTCCGCGCTGCACCCCACCGCGCGCATGGGCGCCCTGTGCGGCGCGCTCCTGGGCATCACGCTGGTGCTGCTGGAGCGCTGGGCCCATCCGAAGGTGAAGGCCTTCATCCCCACCGCGTCCGGCCTGGGGCTGGCCATCGTCATCCCCGGCTCCAGCTCCATCAGCCTCTTCGTGGGCGCGGCGCTGGCGGCGTTCCTCCGGCGCGTGAAGCCGAAGCTCGCCGAGGACGCGGTGCTGCCCGTGTCCTCCGGCTTCATCGCGGGCGAAAGCCTGTTGGGCATCGCCATCGCGATGGTGAAGGCCTTCGGCTTCATGCCGAAGTAGGGGACCTGCCGTCAGTCCACCTTGCTGGTGGCCCAGGACACGCCCGCGACGAAGCGGAAGGTGGGCGTGTCGAACCCCGCGCCCACGCCCGGGCCGCCCATCACATACAGGTCCAGGGTGGACAGGGCATGGCGGCGGATGGCGATGAGCAGCTCCGCCCCCACCCGGCCCCCGTTCAGCGGGATGCCCGTAATCACGCTCACCTCGCCGCGCGTCGTCTCGCCGTGGAGCGACGTCACCGTGGCGCCCAATCGCAGCTCATTGCCCGCGATGTCGCGCGGATCATAGGACACGGGGCCCAGGTCCTGGCGCTTGCGCAGGAAGACGCCGGCCTCGCCGCCCACCTGGAAGCCCTCGCCCACGTAGCCCAATTGCAGACGCGGCTGCCACGCGTAGTCCTCGTGCGCCTGCGCCTCGCGGCTGCCCACCGGCAGCCCCGCGGTGAGCCCCACCGAGAGGTTGATGGGGGCGCCCTTCGACTGGCGCAGCACGGCGGCCCGCGCCGTCAGCCACGGCGTGGCGATGCCCCCGGAGTTCGGCCCGAAGTAATCCAGCGTGGGCTTCCCCCCCTGCGTCAGGATGAAGGGCAGCTCACCGCCCACCTCCAGCCAGGACAGCACGCCGAAGGCCACCGTCAGGTGGGCGGTCATCTTGTTCTCCACCAGGCCCGTGCCCTCGCCAGGCTCCCAGCGCGTCTGGAAGTGCAGGGGCAGCTGCTCGTAGTGGTAGTTCAACGCCACACGCAATTGCCCGGACTCCAGCGTCCGGCCCGTCCCCACCACCAGCGACCCCAAGGCCGCCGGGTCCAGGCGCAGCCGTTGCAGGTCAAAGATGGGCAGCGGACTCTTGGGGCCGCTTTCCAGGGCGTGGGCGGAGAAGGGGACGGACAGAAGGGCAGCGGCGAGGACCGAGGCCGGACGAAACACGTGACGACTCCCGAGGCGGAGGGACGCGGACTCTAGCCAGAGTCCCTCGCCGCGAAAATCATGCACGGGTGCCACCGATTGATGGTTGCCCCGCGCAAATATCGCCGCGTCAGGCAGTGCCGGCCGCCAGGTCCTGCAATTCCTGCCATCGCGTATAGAGCCGATCCACTTCGGCGGTGGTGGCTTCCAGGGCCTGATTGACTTCCGCGACCTTGGAGCCCTGGCTGTAGACGGCGGGGTCGGCCAGCTTCGCCTCCAGCTCCGCCTTGCGCTTCTCCGCGGCCTCGATGGTGGCCTCCATGCCGTCCAGCTCGCGCTGGTCCTTGTAGGAGAGCTTCCCGGGCTTCTTCTGCGCGGGCTTCTGGGCGGGCTCCTCGCGGGGCTCGTCCTTCTTCTGCTCGTCCTTCTTCTGCGCGGCGGCGGCCTTGAGCGCGGCGGCCTGCGACTGCTCGCGCAGCCGCTTGTACATGTCGTAGTTGCCCTCGTAGCGGGTGACCTTGCCCTCTCCGTCGAAGGAGAGGATGGCGGTGGCCACCTTGTCGAGGAAGTACCGGTCGTGCGTCACCAGCAGGGTGCTGCCCGCGAAGTCCAGGAGCAGCCGCTCCAGGATGTTGAGGGTGACGATGTCCAGGTCGTTGGTGGGCTCGTCCAGCACCAGCACGTTGGCGCCCTCCAGGAACAGCCGCGCCAGGAGCAGCCGGTTGCGCTCGCCACCGGACAGCGCGCCCACCTTCATGCGCTGCATGGGCACCGGGAAGAGCAGGTCCTCCAGGTAGTCGCGCAGGGCCACCTTCCGGTCCGCCAGCTCCACGTGGTCCTCGCCGTTGGAGGCCGCGTCGTACACCGTCTGCTCTGGATCCAGCTGCGCGCGCTGCTGATCGTAGTAGGCGACCTTGGTGTTCTTCCCGATGACGAGCTTGCCGCTGTCCGCCGGGATTTCCCCCAGCATCACGCGCAGGAAGGTCGTCTTGCCCACGCCGTTGGGCCCCAGGAAGCCCACGCGCTCGCCGCGCTGGAGCCGGAAGTCCACGCCGTCCAGCACCTTGCGGTCGCCAAAGGACTTCTTCAGCCCTTCTGCCTCGATGACGGTGTGGCCCAGCCGGGGAGCGGCCACCACCTTCAGGTCCGCCACCTTGGGGCGCTGGAAGCCCTTCTCCGCCAGCAGCTTCTGCGCCCGCTCGATGCGGGCCTTGCTCTTGGTGCGCCGCGCCTCCGGGCCCTTGCGCAGCCAGGCCACCTCCTGGGCAATCCAGCGTCCGCGCTTGTGCTCCGCCGTCTCCGCGTTCTCCTGGGCCACGAGCTTCTGCTCCACGTAGGCCGCGTAGTTGCCGGGGTAGGAGACGAGGCCGCCGCCGGGCTGGATCTCCACGATGCGGTCCACCAGGTCGTCCAGGAAGTAGCGGTCGTGCGTGACGAGCAGGAGCGCCCCGGGCAGCTTGTCCAGCTCGTCCTCCAGCCAGTCCACGGTGTCCGCGTCCAGGTGGTTGGTGGGCTCGTCCAAGAGCAGCAGGTCCGGGCGCGTGAGCAGCGCCCGGGCAATGGCCACGCGCTTGCGCAGGCCTCCGGACAGCTGCGCCACCGGCCGGTCCCAGTCCTTCACGCCCAGGCGGTCCAGCAGCGTCTTCGCGTGGTGCTCCGTGTCCCAGCCGCCCGCCTGCTCAATCCGGTCGCTCAGCGCGGACAGCTGCTCCAGCATCTTCGGGGTGGCGTGCGCGGGGTCCGCCTCCAGCTTCCGGGACAGCTCCGCGTGCGCGTCCAGCGCCTCCTTCAGCGGCGCCTGGGACACGGCGAGCTCGCTCTGCACGGTGGCGCCTTCGGGGAACTCCGGCTCCTGGGGCAGGTAGGTGACGCGCGCGCCCCGGCGCAGCTGCAGCTCGCCCAGGTCCGGCTTCGCCGCGCCGGCCAATATCTTCATCAGGGACGACTTGCCGGAGCCGTTGACGCCCACGAGGCCCACGCGCTCGCCCTCCTCGATGGTGAAGGTGAGGCCCTCGAAGACGGTGCGGCTGCCGAAGGCGAGCTGGACGTTGGCGGCGCGAAGCAGCGTCACGGAAAGGAACCTTTCGAAAAGGGGGACGGAAGAAAGAAAAAGGGCGCCCCCCACTTGAAGCGGGGAGCGCCCTTCCTACAGCCAGTGCGGCGTGGGCACCCGGACTACTTGCGGGCAGCCTGCTCCGCGGCCTGCTTCTCCTTGTACTGCGCCATCAGGGCCTCGGCCTCGTTGCGGGGCACGGGCATGTACTTGGAGAACTCCATCGTGAACTCGCCCTTGCCCTGGGTGGCGGAGCGCAGGTCGGTGGAGTAGCCGAACATCGTGTTCAGCGGCACTTCCGCCACGGCCGTGACGTAGCCTTCCGCGGTGCCCGTCTCCAGGATGGTGCCGCGGCGCTGGTTCAGCTGGCCCACGACGGAACCCTGGAAGTCTTCCGGAGCCGTGACTTCCACCTTCATGATCGGCTCGAGGATGACCGGCTTGGCGGCGGCGTAGCCCTCGCGGAAGCCCATGATGGCGGCCGTCTTGAACGCCATTTCGGACGAGTCGACCGCGTGGAAGGCGCCGTCGTTGATGACCACGCGCAGGCCCACCACGGGGAAGCCGATGAGGCTGCCCTTCTTCACGGCCTCCTGGAAGCCCTTGTCGCACGCGGGGATGAACTCGCGCGGGATGGAGCCACCGACGATGTCGTCCACGAACTCGTACTGCTGCACGGCGTCCGAGGGCAGGGGCTCCACGTAGCCGCACACGCGCGCGAACTGACCCGAACCACCGGTCTGCTTCTTGTGCGTGTACGCGAACTCGCCCTTCTGGGAGATGGTCTCGCGGTACGCCACCTGGGGCTTACCGGCGACCACCTCGCAGTTGTACTCGCGCTTCATGCGCTCGATGTAGATCTCCAGGTGGAGCTCGCCCATGCCGCTGATGATGGTCTGCGCGGACTCTTCGTCACGGCGCACGCGGAAGGTGGGGTCTTCCTTGTGGAAGCGGTTGAGCGCCTTGGAGAAGTTCGCCAGCGTGTCGCGGTTCTTCGGCGTCACCGCCAGCGAGATGACCGCGTCCGGCACGAACATGGACGTCATCGTGTACTGCACGGTGCCGTCGGTGAACGTGTCGCCGGAGGCGCACTCGATGCCGAACAGCGCGACGATGTCGCCGGCCGTGGCCTCGTTGACGTCGTGCATTTCCGACGAGTGCATGCGGACGATGCGCGGAACCTTGACCTTCTTCTGGTTCACCTGGTTGATGATGAAGTCACCCTTGCTCACCTTGCCCTGGTAGATGCGCATGTAGGTGAGCTGGCCGTAGCGGCCGTCTTCCAGCTTGAACGCCAGACCGACGAAGGGCTTGGTCGGGTCCGACTCCAGGATGATCTTGGCCTCGTTGTTCTTCTGGTCGAGCGCCTCGTTGGTCGCTTCCTTGGGGTTCGGCAGGTAGCTGCACACCGCGTTGAGCAGCAGCTGCACGCCCTTGTTCTTGTACGCGGAGCCGCACATCACCGGCGTCATCTTCAGCGCGATGGTGGCGCGGCGCACGGCGGCGCGCAGCTGCTCCTCGGAGATGGAGGCCGGGTCCATGAGGAAGGCCTCGCCCAGCTCGTCGTCGACGTTGGCGATGCCCTCGATCATCTCGTCACGGCGCAGCTTCGCCTCGTCGAGCATGTCCGCGGGGATGGCCTCCTCGCGAATGTGCTCGCCGTTCTCGCCGTCGAAGTAGAACGCCTTCATGGAGAGCAGGTCGATGAGGCCCTGGAAGCGGTCCTCCGCGCCGATGGGGTACTGGAGCTTCACCGCGTGGTGGCCCAGCTTCTCCTTCAGCTGCGCGGCGACGCGGTCGTAGTTCGCGCCCGAGCGGTCCATCTTGTTGATGAACGCGATGCGCGGAACCTTGTAGCGCTTCATCTGGCGGTCCACCGTGATGGACTGCGACTGCACGCCCGACACGGAGCAGAGCACCAGGATGGCACCGTCGAGAACGCGGAGCGCGCGCTCCACCTCGATGGTGAAGTCCACGTGTCCCGGGGTGTCGATCAGGTTGATGTTGTAGTCGCCCCACATCGCGTACGTGGCGGCGGACTGGATCGTGATGCCCTTCTCACGCTCCAGGTCCATCGAGTCCATGACCGCGCCCACGCCGTCCTTGCCGCGGACCTCGTGGATCTCGTGGATCTTGCCCGTATAGAACAGGATGCGCTCGGACAGCGTCGTCTTGCCCGAGTCGATGTGGGCGGAGATACCGATGTTACGAATCTTCTCGATGGGTACGTTGGAGGCCACGATCCGGTCCTTCTTCTATTGAAAAAATTGCCTGAGGGAACAGAGCAGGCGGGGCCCTTACTTCCCACAGGACCCAGTTACCAGACAAATCCGCATGACGCGGGGCGTACATCCGCCTACTTTCCGCTGTCCCTGTTCCGACTGAGGTCTCATAACAATGAGCGCGAGCGAAAACTTCTCCCTGGCCCGGGCATGGCTCAAGGCCTTCAACGCCCACGACGTCACCGCGCTGGTGGCGCTGTACGCGGAGGATGCAACACACACCTCGCCCAAGATTCGCGTCCTGCACCCGGAGACGGGCGGGCGCCTGGTGGGCCGGCCGGCCCTGGAGCGGTGGTGGAGGGACGCCATCGCCCGGCTGCCGGGCCTGCGCTACGAGGAGACGGCCCTCACGGCGGACGGGGACCGGGTGTTCATGGAGTACCTGCGCCACGCGCCCGATGAGGCCCCCCTGCCGGTGGCGGAGGTGCTGGAGGTGAAGGGCGGGCGCATCGTCGCGTCGCGCGTCTACCACGGCTAAGGTGCCCCCATGGCGACGCCCAATTTCGACCGGGACTTCGGATACCTGCTGCCCTTCATGGACAAGGTGGCGGCGGCGGCCGCGGACCTGCAGGACGCCTCCGCCCGCGAGGAGCTGGTGCGGCTGGTGGCGGAGGAGAAGGTCCGCTGGGAGCGGATCCGCTCGCTGCTCCAGGGCGCTCCGGGGCAGAGCGGCGGTGCGGCCCCCAGGGCTTCGGCCTCGAAGGCCCCGCCGCCCGCCGTCGCGCCCCCGCTGGCCCGGGTGTCCTCGGACGGCGTGAACCGGGTGGCCCCCCGCGAGTCGGGCCTCACGGTGGGCAGCCTCAAGGACTCGCGCTAGGGCGCGGGGGGATCAGGCGCTGCTCACGCGGACCTGATCCAACGCGTCGTAGGTGGCGGCCTTGTAGGCCTCTGACAGCGTCGGGTAGTTGAAGCAGGTCTCCACGAAGAGCTGCGCGGTGGAGCCGGTGAGCAGCGCGGTGAGCCCCACGTGCACCAGCTCCGAGGCCTGCTCGCCCAGCACGTGCACGCCCAACAGCTTCATGTCGTCGCGGTGGAAGAGCAGCTTCAAGAGGCCCTGCTTCTCCCCGATGATCTGCCCGCGCGGGTTGGTGTCGAAGGTGGCGCGGCCGACGACGTAGGGGATGCCGCGCGCGCGCAGCGACTCCTCCGTGTCGCCGGCCATGGACACCTCCGGGATGGTGTAGATGCCGTAGGGCAGGATGGGCGTGAGCGTGCGCTTGCCCGGGCCGAACGCGTGCTCCACCGCGATGCGGGCCTGCTCCATGGACGTGGAGGCCAGCGCGGGGAAGCCGACGACGTCCCCCACCGCGTAGATGTGCGGCACGGCCGTCTGGTACGCGAGCCCCACTTCAATCTGGCCGCGCTTGCCCTGCTTCACGCCCAGCGCCTCGATGCCCAGGCCCGCGGTGTTCGCGGTGCGGCCAGAGGCCACCAGCACCTGATCCGCCTCCAGCACCTCGCCCGTGGACAGCTTCAGACGGATGGGCTCCGAGTGGGACTCCGGGACGTGCGCGGACTCCACCGTCTGGCCCAGGCGCAGCCGGACGCCCAGCGTCTCCATGCAGTCGCGCAAGAGCTGACCCACCTCCGCGTCCAGGAAGTTGAGCAGGTCGTTCTTCACCTCCACCAGCGTCACCGGGATGCCCAGCGCGGCGAACATGCACGCGTACTCGCAGCCGATGACGCCGCCGCCCACCACCACCAGCGTGCGGGGCAGGGTGGTGATGTCGAGGATTTCATCCGAGTCGTGCACGCGCGGGTCGCCGAAGGGGTACAGCGGCGGGCGGTACGGGGTGGAGCCGGTGGCGATGAGGGCGGTGCCGGCGGAGAGCCGGGCGACCTCCGCGCCGTCGCGCTTCACCGCGACGGTGTGCGCGTCCACGAAGGAGCCGGCGCCCTGGAACAGCGTCACGCCGTGGCGCTGGAGGTTCTTGTGGATGCGCTCGCGCTCCATCTGCTTCACGCGGCGCTCGCGGAAGAGGAAGTCGGAGACGGTGGCCTCGTGGCGCAGCGTCGCGTCCACGCTGTAGAGGCCGCGCGCCTTGAAGCCGGACAGGTGCAGCGCCGTCTCGCGCAGCGTCTTGGAGGGGAGGGTGCCGGTGTTGGCCGCGGTGCCGCCGAGCACCGGCTCCCGCTCCACCACCGCCACCCGCTTCCCCGAGAGCGAGGCCTGCACCGCGCCCCATTCACCCGCGGGGCCTGATCCGATGACCACCAGGTCGAAGTCCGCCATGGGCCCACCCTAACCCCATGCCGGGGGGCCAGGGCACCCGGAAGTCAGTCCCGGCCGGAGTAATTCAGCTTCTCGCGGACCTCCTCCTCGGTGAGCAGCCGGAAGCCGCCCTCGGGGATGTCGTCCAGGGTGATGTCGCCCACCGCCTCCCGGTGGAGCGCGCGGGCGGGCAGCCCCACGGCGCCCAGCATGCGCTTCACCTGGTGGTGGCGGCCTTCGGTGAGAATCACCTCCACCGTGTGCTCGTCGCGCACGCGCACCACCGCGGGGCGGGCGGGGCCGTCATCCAGCATCATCCCCTGGCGCAGCGGCTCCACCTTCGCGTCGTCCGCGGTGCTGAACACCGTGGCCACGTAGCGCTTGGGCAGGTTCGTCTCCGGGGACGTGGCGTGGGCCACCAGCTTGTCGTCGTTGGTGAAGAGCAACAGGCCCGTGGTGTCCACGTCCAGCCGGCCCACGGCGTGCCAGGTGAAGCGGTTCAGCTCCAGGGGCAGCTGGGGCAAGAGCAGCTCGAACACCGTGCCCGTGCGGTGCTGGCGCGCGGTGGACGTCAGCACCCCCGCGGGCTTGTGGAAGGCCAGCACGTGCGTGGGCGCCCCCTTGCGCACCGGCATCCCGTCCACCTTGATGACGGCGTCGGGGGGCACGGGCGTCAGGGGCGTGGTCGCCACGCGGCCGTTGACCGTCACGCGGCCTGCCTTGATGGCGGCGTCCGCCTCGTCCTGGGGCATGGCGCCCGCGCGGGCGAGCGCGCGGGAGAGCCAGTCCGGCTTCTCCTTGCCCTCCCAGCGGT
>NZ_RAWC01000258.1:0-12179 GCF_003611685.1 Corallococcus sp. CA049B
GCTCGTACGTGTGCGGGCCTCCCGAAGCCAGGGCGAACACCGCGCCCATGACCCCCATCAGGACCGTCACCGCGACGCCCGCGAGCAGCGGCAGGACATGCCGGTTCGCCTGGGCGGGCGGCGGCGCGCGCGGGCCGGGCCGCACCGGAGACGGGCCCTCCAGGTCGAAGGCGTGGCCGCAGTAGCCGCAGACGTAGTGCGTCTTCGCGGCCTGGGGCGTGAAGGGGGCGTTGCAGTGGGGACAGCGCGAAGCTCTGGGCCGGGCCATGACACCGGGTGTAGCACTCCGGTCACCTGGGGTCGCTGAAACACGAAAGCCCCCTCCCTCCGCGAAGGGAGGAAGAGGGCTTCGCGCGCTCAGGCCGGTGTCAGGCGACGACTACGGCACCGTGGCCTTCAGGGCGACGCCCGAGTACGCGGAGTAGCCGCGCACGGAGACGTACCAGGTGCCGGCCGCGGGGGCGGTGATGGTGCAGGTCTCCGCGTTGCCGCTGAGGTACGGGCGGCAGTTGTACGCCGTCGTCGTGGGCTGCGAGCCCTGGCGCACGTAGAGGTCCGCGTCACCCGTGCCGCCGGACTGCTCCACCGTCAGGGTCGTGGAGCCCGCGGGGACGGTGATGCTGTAGTGCTTCCAGGTGCTGGAGGAGCCGGAGAGGTTGGTCTGGCTCAGCAGCGTCTGCGTCGGCTGCTGCGGGGCGTTGACGGTGGTGTCGATCCAGCTGGCGAAGGACGACACGCGGCCGTACATGCCCGCGTACGCCGGGTCGGCGCAGCCGTAGCCCCAGCTCACGATGCCCGCGAGCACGCGGGTGCTGCCCTTGAGGACGGTGAGGGGACCGCCGCTGTCACCCTGGCAGGAGTCCTTGCCCGAGGCCTTCGCGCCCAGCTGGTCCGCGGTGATGGTCTCCTCACCCTGGTAGTCGGCCTGCGCGGCGGCGTTGCTGATGATGTTCACGTCCACCGTCTGGAGCGTGGACGGCAGCGAGGAGGAGCCGCTGGACAGCGTGCCCCAGCCCGTGACGCGCGCCACGGCGCCGACGCCGCCCACGCCCGCCGCCTCATCCGCCGCGGTGACGATGGGGATGGCCTTCACGTTCGCGCCGCTCAGGTCCAGCGGCGAGGACAGCTTGAGGAGCGCCGCGTCCTTGCCGTAGTTGGCGTCCACGTAGCCCGGGTACACGACCACCTGGGACACGGTGCGGACCTGCCCGCCGGTGGTGGTGGTGCGGTTGGTGACGCCCGCCACGATGCGGCCCGGCTTGGAGATGGAGCCACCCGAGTTCACGCAGTGCTGCGCGGTGAGGATCCAGTTATCGTTGATGACGGAGCCGCCGCAGAAGTGGCTGCCGCCGCTGCTCTGCAGCGACACCTGCCAGGGGTTCGCACCGATGGTGGTCGCCGTGCCGCCGACGATCTCCTGGGTGGTGGCGGCGGGAGCCGGCGTCTCCGGCTGGGTCTGCTTCTCTTCCGTGGTCTGGGGACCGCAACCGACGACCAGCAGCGACACCGCGCTGGCGGCAGTCCAGCGACGCACCATCTGAGCCGAAATCATGTGAACCCCGTTTTTGAAGGAATTAATGAGGCGCCGGGATTCTGGAGGAGCCCAGGACTCTTTGTAAACACCCTGGCCGACAATTTATCGTAACTGGATAACTACTGTGACGGGGTTGGCACGGCCGCTACAGCGTGTCACATGTGACGAAGGTGAAGCCTGGAGACACCTCCAGGCGGTAACCGGGGTCCTCGAAGACCACGCGGGTGCCGGTGCCCTCCAGCATGTCCCGCACGTGGCTCACGTGGACGCGCAAGGCGTTGTCATGCAGGCGCGGGTCGTAGTGCGCGTTCCACATGGCGCGCACGCAGTCCTCCTTCGACAGGATGCGGCCCGGCTGGCGGGCCAGGGCGTAGAGCAGCCTTCGCGGCAGGGCCCTGCGCTCCAGGGAGACTGTCTTTCCCGGGGCTCGCAGTTCGTGACGGCGGGCATCCAGCACCACCGCCTCCGGCGCGGGCGCTTCCGGGAGGGACGCGGCTTCGGCGGTGGAGGCAAGCGGCCGGGTCAGCTCCGCCATCAGCTCGGGATCCACGCCGCCCTCGGCCCCCTCGCGCGTGGCCTCTTCCAGGGACCGGGCCGCCTCACGGGCGCGGCCCTCGTGCCGGTGGAGCGTGGCGCGGGCCAGGTGCCCCAGCGTGCGCTCCAGCGCGAAGTCGTCACCGCGGGCCAGGGGCTCCAGCGCGGTGAGCAGCGCCGTGGCGCGCGGGGCGTCCGCGCTCCGGGCGGCGGCCAGGGCGGCCAGGGCGCGCTGGCGGGCGGCGATGCCGGGGCGCACCTCGCGGGGCTCCACGGTGAGGGGCGCGGCTCCCGGCCCCGGCACGTCCAGCGTGCGCGCCACCCGGGCGGCCCGCATCAGCCCCACCACGCCGCGCGCGCGGACCTCTTCCTCCACCGCGTCCAGCTGGGCCCTGCCTTCCGCGCGCCGGCCCAGCTCCAGCAGCATGCGGCCCGCGCCCACGCGGCAGAGCAGCCGGACGAAGAGGTAGCCCGCCTTCTCCGCGCGGACCTCCGTCTCCCTCAGCGCCGCGAGCGCCGCCCTGCGCTGCCCCGACTCTCCGCGCACCCACGCCGCGATGCAGTCCAGCTCCAGCGCGAGGCGGGGCGCGCCCAGCTGGCCCAGGCGCTCCCGGGCGCTGGCGAGCGCGGCGTCGGCCTCCGTGAAGCGGCCCAGCCGGCTGAGGATGCCCGCGGACATGGCCGCCACCAGGGGGCCTCGCGAGTCGAGCGGCGCGTCCTCCAGCAATGACACGCATTGGGCCAGGGGCTCCGCCAGCTCGCTGTCGCGGCCTTCAATCCAGAGCATCAGCGCGCGGGCGTAGGCGCACCAGCCCAGCACGCGCCGCTCCCCCGTCGCCGCGGCGGCGTTGTCCAGCATCGCCAGGGACTCATCCAGCCGCCCCTGGAAGAAGCGCAGCGCGGTCCAGGCCAGCAGTTGCTGGAGGAAGACCTCCGCGCTGCTCGGCACCGGCATGGACTCCAGCGTGCGCTCGCAGGCCTCCGGCTCCAGCGCGAAGAGGGCCACCCGCACCAGCACGGCGCCCACGCCCTCGCGCAGGGCCTCGTTCGACTCCGGCTCCGGCGCGCCCGCGGCGGCCTCCAGCGAGGCGCGCAGGGCCAACAGCTCCGGATAGGCCCGGCGCAAATCCAGCAGCCGCACCCGCGCGCGCGCATGGGCCAGCTTCACCTGGGGCGTGCGCAGCGCGGCGGGCAGCGAGTCCAGGAGGCCCAGGAGTTCGTCCGCGGCGCCGTGGCGCACCAGGGACTCCGCCTGCGCGACGATGAAGGCCGCGCGCGCGTCGTGCCGGCCGAGCGCCTGGAGGTGGCGGCACACCGCGCGCACCCGGACCACGGCGGGCAGGGGCTCGTGTTCCAGGACCTCCAGCAGCGCTTCATGGCCAGCGCGCGTCTCGTCTGGCGGCAGCAGGGACACCATCGCCTCGCGCACCAGGTCGTGCACGCCGTGCCGGCCCCGCGAGTCCGTCTCCACCAGCAGCTTCGCGCCCAGCTGGCGCAGCGCTTCGCCCGCCGCGTCGCCGGACAGCACCGGCCGCAGCGCGCTCGCGGTGAGCGGCAGCTGGCTCAAGGCCAGCATCGCGCAGAGCCGCCGCTCCTCCGCGGGCAGCGCCGCGAGCGCCGAGCGCACCGGTTCGTCCCCGCCCGTGTCGCCCGCGTGGGCGCGGCGCAGGAGGAAGGGCAGGCCCCGCGAGCGGCCCCACGCCGCGTCGAAGCCGTCGCGCTCGCCGTAGAGCGCGTCCAGCTCCCGCCACAGCTCCAGCGCGGCCTCCTGCGACAGGCCCTCCAGCCGCAGCTCCACCCGGTCCGGACTCGCCGCGTGCCGGGGCACCGCTTCGCGCGAGGTGGCCAGCAGCGTGCCCTGCCTCAGCCGCCCTCCCAGGTCCTCCACCAGCGCCGCGCGCTCCGGCGGCCCGAGCACGTGCAGGTCGTCCAGCACGCACAGGGCGCGGCGCGCCTCCAGCTCACCCGCCAGCGCCTCCAGCCGGGACGCGTCCGACAGGGCCTGGGCCACGGGCGCTTCGCTCAGCAGGCGGCGCACGTCGTCCACCACCGTGTCCAGCGTGTCCCCGGGGCGCACGCGCCGGTGCACGACGGGGCCCCGGTGCTTCGCGGCCACCGCCGCCACCAGCGCGGACTTGCCCGCGCCGGGCAGCCCGTAGACGACCCCCGTGCGCACGCGCCTCAGCATGTCCCCCAGCCGCCGTACCTCCTGGGCTCGGCCCACGAAGACGGCCGGCGGTCCCAGCCCCGGAGCGGTTGGCGTGCGCATGGCGCGCGCCATTGTATGTCCATCCAGCCCCCGTCCGGCACGGACGCCTCAGGTGTCGTCCAGGCTGAGCGCGCGCAGGTGGCTGACGTCTCCCCAGGTCACCATCCGCAAGGCCCCCTCGTGGAGGTCGAACTGGTTCCAACCCGCGTTGAGGACGGAGAAGGCGCGCGGCGCGGCGGCGGGGATGCCCAGGCAGTGGCGCAACAGGGCGCTGAGCAGGCCGCCGTGGGTGACCACCACGACGCGGGCCCCCGGATGGCGCGCCCCCAGCTCCTCCAGGCAGTGCAGCGCCAGCCGCAGGCGCTGGGACGCGCTCTCCCCTTCGGGCACCACGTAGTCGGCGTGGCCCTCCGCGTACGCGGCGAAGACGGCCGGGTGGCGCTGTCCGGCCTCCGCGCGCGTCAGCCCTTCGAGCACGCCCAGCCCGCGCTCCCGCAGGCGCGCGTCCCGCTGGACGTCGTGGCCCGTCCTCGCCGCGATGCGGGAGGCCGTCTGCACCGCGCGGTCCAGGTCGCTGCTGTAGAGGGCCTGGAAGGGGAGGGTGGCCAGCCGCGCCGCGAGCGCCTCCGCCTGCCGCTGTCCTTCACGGCTGAGCGTGCTGTTCAGGTGCCCCTGCAGGCGCCCCAGGGCGTTCCACTCCGTCTCCCCGTGCCGGAGCAGGATGAATTCGGTCGTCATGGCCCAAGCGTGGCGGGCGGGCCCCGGCGGAGCAAGACTCGCGAAGTGTCAGCCCGGCGCCGCCACCATCGCGCCACGGCCGCGCCCGCCCCTTGCTCCCGGGGATGTGTCACCTCGCTGAAACACCCCCGCGGGAGGCCCGTTGGCCGTGGGCTTCCGGCGCCTGGAGAACGCGGCGATGTCTGTGTTCTGGCCCCGCGGGGCAGGGTGCCTGCCCGCTGTCACGCATGCCCCTGGGAATCCGGTCGGACAGCACTCCTGGACGGCTGTGATGACACTGGACGCGCGTCCACCTTTCCGCGATTCCGAGCTAGGGCGTGTCTTCCTGATTACGCGGTGGGAGGACGGCGGATTCTCCGTGGACGCCGGGCCGGAGGGGGAGACATCGATGAAACACGGTCAGAAGCTGGAAGCGTTGAGCCTGGACGCAGGGCCACGGGGGACCCCGGAGCATGCACCGCGAAGGGCTCACCGCTTCGGCTGGCTGAGGATGCTGGGCGTGGACGCGGTCCTCATCGCCGGCTCGCTGGTCGCCGCCACGATGCTGCACTTCGCGGACGGGCTGTCCCCGGCCTGCAAGGAGGTCCTGCCCCGGGCCGTGGCGCTCCTGGTCGTGGTGCGCCTGGTGACGCTCGTCTGGCTGGGCCTGCACCGCTGGTCCTTCCACCGCTCCGGCATCCACGAGGCGGTCCGGCTGGAGCTGGCCAGCCTCGCGGGCACCATCGTGTTCGAATTGCTGCGCTCCCTCTTCTTCATGGAGTCGCTGCCGGGGCAGGTGGTCGCGCTGGAGTTCTTCGTCACCACCACGCTCCTGGGCTTTCACCGCTTCGCCCCGCGGATGGTCCGGCAGTGGTACCTGGACCGGCAGCGGGCGAATGCGCAGGGCTCCCAGCGCACCCTCATCGTGGGCGCGGGCAGCGCCGGGGACCTGCTCCTGCGCGACCTGCTGAGGGAGCGCAACAGCCCGTGGCACGTCATCGGGCTGGTGGATGACGACCCTGGCAAGCAGGGCACGTTCCTCAACGGCAAGCCGGTGCTCGGCGTGCTGGACGCGCTGCCGGAGCTGATGAAGAAGCACCGGGTGACGCAGGTGCTCATCGCCATCCCCCGGCTGTCCCCGGAGCGCACCCGGCACCTCTTGAGCCTGTGCCGGCACCAGAGTGTCAGCTTCAAGATCATCCCGGCCTCGTTCGCCTACCTGGACCAGAAGATCACCGCCGCCATGCTGCACGACCTGTCCCCGGAGCACCTGCTGCCCCGGGACGCCATCTCGTTCGACCATGACGAGGTGCACCGGCTGGTGACGGGCCGCCGCATCCTCGTCACCGGCGGCGCGGGCTCCATCGGCAGTGAAATCGTCCGGCAGGTCGCGGGGCACTCGCCCGCGTCGCTGGTGGTGGTGGACATCAACGAGAACGAGCTCTACCTGCTGGTGCGCCAGCTGCAGTCGCGCTACCCGCACGTGCCGGTGCACTCCGTGGTGGCGGACATCCGCGACCTGGACCGGATGCTGCGCATTGGCCAGGGGTTCGCGCCGCAGTACGTCTTCCACGCGGCGGCGCACAAGCACGTGCCCCTGATGGAGGACTCGCCGGAGGAGGCCATCAAGAACAACGTCTTCGGCACGCAGAACGTGGCGCGCATGGCGGACGCGTGCGGGGCGGAGCGCTTCATCCTCATCTCCACCGACAAGGCGGTGAAGCCCTCGTCGGTGATGGGCGCCTCCAAGCGGCTGGCGGAGATGGTCATCCGCGACATCGCCGTGACGTCGCGCACCACCTTCTGCGCCGTCCGCTTCGGCAACGTGCTGGGGTCCGCGGGCAGCGTGGTGCCGCTCTTCAAGCAGCAGATTCAAGCGGGCGGCCCCGTCACGGTCACCCACCCGGACTGCACCCGCTACTTCATGATCATCCCGGAGGCGGTGGGCCTGGTGGTGCTGGCCGGCCTGGGCGGCTACGGCGAGCTGTGCATCCTGGACATGGGCGAGCCGGTCCGCATCGCGGAGCTGGCCGCGAACATGATCACCATGACGGGCCTGGTGCCGGACAAGGACATCTCCATCGTCTACACGGGCCTGCGTCCGGGCGAGAAGCTGGAGGAGGTGCTCATGTCCGAAGAGGAGGAGCTCACCCAGCAGGTGCGCAACCGCATCAAGGTGGCCCGCAGCCCCGCGCCTCCCGCGGACTTCCAGCTGCAGCTCAAGCGCCTGGACCGCGCGGCCCGCGCCGGTGACACCCACGACGTGAAGCGCGCCCTCCAGGACCTCATCCCCGCGTACACCCCGTCGAAGATGCCGGGGACGGTGGCGAAGGTGCTGCCCGCCTTCGCCCCCGCGAAGCCGTCCGCGGCGGAGCAGAACGTCAGCGCCTGAACCCCACGCGGCCTGTGGCCGTCCACGAAGAGCCCCGGTCTCCCGTACCCCCTTCCGGGGTGGGAGGCCGGGGCTTTTCGTCATGGGCGGCGCGGCGAGCGGTAGGCCGGAAAGAAGCCGCTGGCGGCGTGGCCCTCCGAAAGCGCGGCGTACACCGCCGCGTCGCAGACGATTTCCTGCGTGTGGATGCGCCCGCTGGCGTTGGAGAAGCCGCGCTTGAAGTCCTCCAGGCCGTCCCCCGGCAAGAGCCCGCCCCCCAGGTGGAGCGGGAGCCCCAGCCGCACGCACAGGGCGCTCATCTCACTGAAGACGTTCTTCGCCGGTGAGCGCGCCAGGTGCGCGTCCGCCGTGCCGCCCAGGTAGTAGTGCAGGAGGCCGTCGCTGCGGACGACCAGGGCCGCGGAGGCGACCGTCCCGTCCGGCGCGAGCGCCGTCGCGAGCCAGACCTCCGGGGACGCGAACAGCTCCTCGAAGTACGCGTCGGAGAAGAAGTACCGGCGGCACGCCTGGTCCCGGACCATGGTCTGCCGGTACACCTCGCGAAATCCCGCGCGCTCCCCGGGGGGCGCGTCCCGGGCCGCACACACCGTGCTCACGAACCCCAGCCGGACGTTTCGCCGCAGGTGCCGGCGGTGCATCTCCCGGGGTGTGAGCGGGCGGCAAGGGTCCACGAAGAAGACCTCGTTGCGCGCCGTGCCTCCGGCGAAACAGTGCGGTCCCTGAACCCGCTCCCTCACGAAGATGCTGACCAGCTCCGTGCCCTGCCAATCCACGGCAGGTGCGGACACCTCGCTCAATCCGTCCAATTCACCGCCCGGAAAGCCATACGGAGAAATGGCGTCGCGATACGGTGTTCCCTCAATCGCTCGCACGATGAGTGGCACGCGCAACACCCTGTCCGTATCGTTTTTGACGACCAGCGTATGGGTGACCTGCTCGGCGCGTAGGTGATGCTCGGAGCGGAAGTACTGCCCGGACAGCGCCGAGGCGCCCGCGTCGGGAACCAGCATGGCGCTCGCCTGCCCTGTCCTCGTCATACACCCCCCCGCGCCTGATGCCACACATACCGGCTCAGGCGGACAGGCCCATGGGGCCCTGGACTGACGACGCACGGGCAGTCGTCATTTTCTTTTTGTCTAATCACAAAGGAATTACATGGGCCGCCAAAGCCTTTTGGCGTCCAGTGAACGCACTCCGGCGTTCCCACAACAGGGTAGCCTACCGGGCGGTTGACGGGAGCTACCCCACAGGACCCCCCTGATGTTGGAATCCCGTCGTCGCAACTCTGGTCGTGCCCTGTCGTCCCTGTTGTCGCTGACCCTGCTGGTGGGTGGTGGTGCTTGCGGCCCCCAACCCGAGCAGGACGGTGCCAGCACGGCCAGTCCCAACGGAGATAACACCCCGGGCAGCACCGAAGTCTCCCCTCCTGAGTCGGACACGCTCGCTCCCTCTTCCCCCGAAGAGCAGATCGCCGTGGGTCCCACCGAGCCGGAGGCCGAGGCCGCGCCCACCACTCCGGAGGCGGACGCCCCTGCCGCCGCGGAGTCGCCTGCCACCTCCGCCGAGGAAGCCCTCGGCACCACGGCCCAGGCCGCCGTCAGCCTGCGCACGGTCGCGGCCTGGGAGACGCTGTTCCTGAACCGCTGGAACTCGGAGCACACCTCCAGCTTCCTGCCCATGAGCAGGTCGCTGGACAGCTGGCAGTTCTACAACCTGGCCTACGGCATCGACGGCAATACCGCGATGTATCGCGCCACGGGCAAGACGCAGTACATGGACCGGGCGCTGCTGTATGTGAACAACGTGGTCAACAACGCGAAGGTCTCCTCTTCGCTGCCCCGGAGCCAGTTCAAGGACAGCTACATGGGCTGGGCTTCGGCCCGCTCGGACACGCTGGGGCAGGAGGTCCCCCTGTTCGAGAGCTACTGCTGGCGCTACGTGACGCGCATGCTGCGCACCATCCGTGAGACGCCCGCGCTCTACAACAACACCACGTACAAGACCCAGTACGACCGGCTGCTGGCGTTCACCGAACGGAACATGTTCGAGAAGTGGCTCCGGCGCGGCGCGAACAGCTACATCTACCGCGTCAACACGCACATGGCCTCGCACTGGGCGTACATCGCCATGGACCTGTCGCTCATGACGACGGACGCCACGAAGCGGGCGCAGTACATGACCGTCTTCAACAACATCAACCGTGACATGCCCAACAACACCTCGTCGCTGCGCGGCCAGCTGATGACCAGCCCGGTGAACGCCAACGCGTACTTCTGGGCCGCCGAGTGGGGTTCCAAGCGGCGTCCGGGCCAGGACGTGGCGCACGGCAACGGCGTGATGGCCTACCTCGTGGAAGCCCACGACGCGGGCATGGAGTGGACGGACGCGGACATGCGCAAGTTCGTCGTCACCCTGAACGACGTCATCTGGCCGTCCGCCAGGAAGTACGCCAACTACGTGGACGGCACGGGCAGCGGCACGGGCTGGTTCAATGACGGCCTGGTGAAGCTGGGCCGCTACAACGCCGCCCTCCAGCAGCGTCTGGAGACCCACTCCGTGGGCCAGAACACCCAGTACTACGGCAACGGCGCGCTCAACGCGAAGCTGCTGGGAGCGGGTTCGGCGCTCTAGTCCGAATTCCACGATGCGAAACACACACACCCTCCTCCCGCCCGAGCGCGCGGGAGGAGGGAGTGTGCGAACGCTCCAGGCAACGCCGGGGTCTGTCTACCCGGTCTTGCCTGGAGCTCTTCGCATGTCCTCCCGCATCTATCTGTCTTCGCCCCACCTGGGCACGCTCGAGCGCGGCTACGTCGACGACGCGTTCGCAAGCAATTGGATTGCCCCCCTGGGCCCCCACGTGGATGCCTTCCAGGAGGAGTTCGCCCGGTGCGTGGGCACGCCGCACGCGCTGGCGCTCTCCTCCGGGACGGCCGCGCTCCACCTGGCGCTCCAGCTGGTGGGCGTGGGGCCCGGCGACGACGTGCTGGTGAGCACGCTCACCTTCTCCGCGTCGGTGAATCCCATCCGCTACCTGGGCGCCTGCCCCGTGTTCATCGACAGTGAGCGCACGTCCTGGAACATGGACCCCGCGCTCCTGGAGGAGGAGCTGGCGATGCGGGCCCGCCTGGGCCGGCTGCCCCGCGCCGTGGTGGTGGTGCACCTGTACGGCCAGAGCGCGGACCTGGATCCCCTCATGGCCACCTGCGACCGCTACGGCGTGCCCGTGGTGGAGGACGCGGCGGAGGCCCTGGGCAGCACGTACAAGGGACGGACCCCCGGCACGGTGGGCCGCGTGGGCATCTATTCGTTCAACGGCAATAAAATCCTCACCACGTCCGGCGGCGGGATGTTGGTGTCCGCGGACGGCGAGCTGGTGCAGCACGCGCTCAAGCTGGCCACGCAGGCGCGCGACACGGCGCCGCACTACCAGCACTCGGAGGTGGGCTACAACTACCGGATGAGCAACGTGCTGGCCGCCATTGGCCGGGGGCAGCTGCACGTGCTGGAGGACCGGGTGGCCGCGCGCCGCGCGAACCACGCCTTCTACGCGGAGGCCTTCCGGGACCTGCCCGGCATCCAGTTCATGCCGGAGGCCCCGTGGGGCCGGCACACGCGCTGGCTGACGACCGTCACCATCGACCCGGAGGCGTTCGGCGCGGACCGGGAGGCGGTGCGGGTCGCGCTGGAGCGGGAGAACATCGAGGCGCGGCCGGTGTGGAAGCCCATGCACCTTCAGCCCGTCTTCGCGAACTTCGAGCGGCGGCGGGGCAGCGTGGCGGAGGACCTGTTCCGCCACGGCCTGTGCCTGCCGTCCGGCTCCAACCTCACGCGCCAGGAGCTCGAGCGGGTGGTGGCGGGGGTCCGAGCCGTTCCCCGGAGACAGGGGCTGCGGACGGCGGGCTGACGGGGGCCTGCTCCTGCTGCCGGAGCGCCACGACCCTGGCCTCCGGCTGCGGGGTGCCCATGAACTTGTGCATGGTGGCCTCGCTCGCGAAGGAGATGCCCTGGCGCTGCAGCACGCGCACCACCGTCAGCGCCAATATCTTGAGGTCCAGCGCCAGGCTCCAGTGGTCCACGTACCAGACGTCCTGGCGGAAGCGCTCCTCCCAGGAGAGCGCGTTGCGGCCGTTGATCTGCGCCCAGCCGGTGATGCCGGGCAGCACGTCGTGGCGCCGCGCCTGCTCCGCGGAGTAGCGCGGCAGGTACTCCACCAGCAGCGGGCGGGGCCCCACCAGGCTCATGTCGCCCCGGAGCACGTTCCACAGCTGCGGCAGCTCATCCAGGCTGGTGGAGCGCAGGAGCCGCCCGGCCCAGGTGAGGCGCTGCTCGTCCGGCAGCTCCTGGCCGTTCGCGTCCGTGGCCTCCAGCATCGTGCGGAACTTGAGGACGGTGAACAGCTCGCCGTGCTTCCCCGGGCGCCGCTGCCGGAAGAGGACGGGGCCACCCATCGTCAGACGGACGAACAGCCCCGTGGCGGCCATCACCGGGGAAAGGCATATCAAGCCCACTCCCGCCGCCACCACGTCGATGCACCGCTTGAGGAACAGCCCGGTTCCTGCCTGTCTTTGCATGGGGGCGACGCTCCTTGAAGCAGGAAAGGCTAGAAATCCTTCCGGTCCTCCACCACGACCCCTGGGACTCACCCTGCTGTCGACTCCCGTGCATCCACGGGGGGCGGTGGGATGGATGGGAGCGCTTGCGCGGGCTCCGGGGCCGTCAGCCGCCGCCAGACGCGCAAGGTCAGCCAGACGCTGCACGCGAGTTCCGACACCCACCCCAGCCCCAGGGCC
>NZ_RAWC01000259.1:0-12142 GCF_003611685.1 Corallococcus sp. CA049B
GCCTCCGAGGGCCCGGAGGGGCAGTCCGTGCTGATGATGGGGCAGCCCAGCGCGAGCGCCTCCAGCATCACCATGGGCAGGCCCTCGAAGCGCGAGGACAGGGCGAACGCCGTGGCCCGCCGCATCAGCGCGTGCGGGTTGTCCGCGTAGCCCGGCATGAACACGGAAGACTCCACGCCCAGTTCCGCGACCAGCGCCTTGAGTTCCGCCTCCAGCGAGCCCACTCCCAGGATGAGCAGGTGCGTGTCCGTCCCGGCCGCCCGCATCCGGGCGTGCGCGCGGATGAGCATGTCGAAGGACTTCTGCGGCTCCAGGCGCCCCACCGCGATGATCACCGGCTTCTTGAACACCGGCACCGCCCACGCGGGCAGGGGCGCGTCCGCCGCGGCGCGGATGCGGTCCGCGTCGACGAAGTTGGGGATGACCTCCAGCCGGTCGCGGTCCACGTTCACCAGCTCCGCGAACGCCTTCGCGGAGTCGTAGCCGCACGCCACGATGCGGTCCATGCCCGGGTAGAGCACCTTCAATCCCCAGAGCTGACGCTTGGGCTGCTCGCGGTGGAAGGCGCCCCAGTCGAAGTGCACCATCCCCAACACCGGCTTGCCCAGGAGGGCCCCCGCCATCCGCGCCAGCAGGGCCGCCCGGCCCTCCTGCCCGGAGACGATGATGTCCGCCTTGCGCGCCTCCTGGAACAGCCGCCAGAGCATCCGCGGCAGCTCCCGGCGCCGGTAGGCCTCCACGCCCACGCCCCAGGAGATGGGCACGTCCGCGGGGATGCGCCCGATCGTGTCCGGCGGCGGCGGCCCGTGGTGGAAGAACAACGAGGGCTCGAACCGCTCCCGGTCCAGGCCCGCCAACACGTTGCACACGGAGCGCTCGATGCCCCCCGTCCCCATGAAGACGAGCGTGAACAACACGCGCCGCCGCCGCCCTGGGGCCGGGACCGCGATCTCTTGCCGCGCCTGCGGTTCCAATGTCTGGGATTCCCGGTAAGAAGCGATTTTTTGCTCTCCCGCCCGGCGTACGAGTATCCGGCGAGCCCACCCCTGGAGTTGGTCGCTGATCAATATCCCACGCACCGTGCGATAGGTAGCGAAGGTCACCCGGCGCCGCCACCCAGGAGACAGTTGCACGCCGCCCTGCCGGTGGATCTCCCGGGGGCGCCAACGCCATTTCGAAACAGCGGCCTTCACCGGCCCACTGATACATCGTTGAAACAGCCGCACCGCGTCCTGCCGGGCAAGTTCCAGCATTGACGCGTCAAGAGGCGCCGGACGCGTCAGGGGGTGCGGTTCATTGATTGGGGACTCAACGAGTCCGGGGGCCGACTGCCAGGAACTGGATTCCGGGTATAGGCTCACAATCCATCCTCGTGAAGAACCCCATCCACTCCCGTCCCGCCCGTTTCATCGCGCTCGCCCTGCTGGGGGTGCTCGCGGTGGCGGCCGTCATCGCGTACCGCAACGTCCGCGCCGCACGCGCTGTCTTGCACCCCGCGCGCCAGCCTTTGAGGCCGGTGGCGCAAGGCATGCTTCCGGGGCGCACGGACGTGGTGCTGCGCACGCGGGACGGCCTGACGCTGCGCGGCTGGTACCTGCCGTCGCACAACCGCGCGGCGGTGGTGGTGATGCACGGCTTCGCGGAGAACCGCACGCAGATGCTCTTCGAGGCGGAGGTGCTCTCACACGCGGGCTACGGCGTGCTGCTCTTCGACTCGCGCGGCCACGGCGAGAGCGAGGGTGACCTGGTGACCTGGGGCGACCGCGAGCGCGAGGACCTGCGCGCGGCGGTGGACTTCCTCTCGCACCGCGACGACGTGGATCCGTCCCGCCTGGGCGTGCTGGGCTTCTCCATGGGCGGCACCACCGCGATGCTGGAGGCGCTCGACGACGAGCGCCTCCAGGCGGTGGCCGCCGCGGGCGCGTACCCGTCGCTGGAGGCGGACACGCGCTACAGCTACGGCAAGTGGGGGCCGCTGAGCGTCCAGCCGGCGCTCTGGACCCTGCGCCTGTCCGGCGTGGACGTGGACGCGGTGGACCCCATGAAGCGCCTGTGTGACTTGAAGGGCCGGCCGCTGCTGCTGATCAACGGCGACGTCGACGCGTACGCGCCTGCGTTCCTCCAGGACGCGCTCTTCCAGGCCGCGTGCGAACCCAAGACCTACTGGGTGGTGCCCGGCGCGCACCACGGCGAGTACGCGAAGAAGGCCCCGGAGGAGTACGCGCGCCACCTGCGCGACTTCTTCGGCGCGGCGCTGCTCAGCGGCTCCTGAGCGCCGCCTCCGGGCCCACCCACTCCGGCGCTTGCGCGTCAGCCGCGGCTTCTGGCGCGTCAGCTGCGGCGGCACGCCACTCGGGCGGCGCGTCCAGCGCGGGGCGCCCCTCCAGCAGCTCATGTGGGCGGAAGCCGGCCTTGTAGCGCAGCGAGTCGCACGCCAGCACGCGGTAGCCCAGGTACACGTAGGGGATGCCCCGCTCGCGCGCCAGCTCCACCTGGAACAGCACGCTCGCCTTGCCCAGGGACAGCCGCGCGTAGGCCGGGTCGTAGAAGAAGTACACCGCGCTCCACGCGTGCGGCGTCTCGTCGCACAGGCCCAGGCCCACCAGCTTCGGGCCTGACGGGTCGCTGTCGTCGTACCAGGCCACCTCGCGCGCGGACGGGTGCGGGAAGGCGAACTGGAGCGAATACTCGCGCGCGCCCAGCTCGGACGCCTCCCAGTCCCGGGACGACTCGCGGTCCGCGTGCCAGGCGCGGTACAGCGCCAGGCGCTCCTCGTCCACGCGCGGCGGGCCCACCTCCACGCGCAGGTGCGCGCACGCGGCGCGGGCCCGGCGCTGGCTGCGGTTGGGCGTGAAGCCCGCCACCGGCACGCGCAGGGACACGCACTCGTGGCACGACGCGCAGGCGGGCCGGAAGTACTGCGGGCCGAAGCGGCGCCATCCGCGCACGAGCAGGTGCTCGTACTCCTGCGCCGTCACGTTGCGCATCAGCAGCGTCTCCAGGGACGCCTCCCGCCCCGGCAGATAGCTGCACGGGCGCGGATCTTCGATTTCGTGTGCCAGCAGGACGGCCATCGGTGTTCCCTTCCTGTCGGCCCCAGGCTCCGGCGTCAAGCCATGCCTGCCCGTCCGGCGACCCACCTTTCGTCGGAAACGACCCGCCGGTGTGGGCCGTTCCGTATCCAGGAAGTGGCACACCGGCTGCAAGTCACCGACTGAAGCCGTACCACTTGCGGAAGAGGACGAACGCACATGGCCCGCGAGGAACTGCATCCTGGATGGCTGCCGCTGGACCCCGACGAGGCCGACGGCCCCCTCTGGGGAGACGCGTTCCTCGAGGAGGACGACGCCCTCCACTCCGCCGCCGGAGCCGACGTCGTGGACGACCTGGACGCGTTCGACTTCGCCGTCGCCAGCTACTGAAAATCCTGCGGGACCGGCGAAAATCCTGCGGGCGGGGAGCCACGGTGTGGCAGCCGTGTCGCGATGGGACCGTGATTCTTTCCGGTCCACCCCCTGATGGGGCCGTAGAAACTACCGGGACACCGCCAGCCGGCCGCCCCCGTTCGCCTCCCTGGACAGCGGGCGGGTAACACCGGACACAGGGGACCGGGGACAAGGCTCCACGTGCTCGGGGGCGCGGCTGGCTTCTCAGTCGTGGGGCGCCACCGGTATAAACCGGGGCCTATGTCATCAGTCGACGTCTCGGTGGTGATGCCCACGTACAAGCGCGAGAAGGACGTGGTGGAGGCCATCCACTCCGCGCTGCGTCAAGAAGGCGTCCAGGTGGAGGTCATCGTCCTGGATGACTCCGCGGAGGGAACGGCCCGTGACGCGGTGCAGGGCATTGGCGATGCCCGCGTGCGCTACTTCCAGCAGGAGGTGCCGTCCAAGGGGCGCCCCGCGCTGGTGCGAAACCAAGGCGCCACGCTGGCCCGGGGCCGCTACCTGCACTTCCTGGACGACGACGACCTGCTCGCCGAAGGGGCGCTCCAGGCCATGGTGTCGGCGCTGGACGCGCGGCCGGACGCGGGTGTCGCGGTGGGCTGGGTGGTGCCCTTCAGCGAGGATCCGGAGTGGCTGGAGGACAAGAGCACCTACTTCGAGCGCGTGGCGAAGGTGGGGGCCACCACGCCCAGCAGCGCGTGGACGGTGGCGCACATCCTGTTCCTGGGCACGCTGTACGTGAACTCCGCGTGCATGGTGCGCCGCGAATACTTCCAGCCCCTGGGCGGGTTCGATCCGAACATCCCCGTCTACGAGGACGTGGACTTCTACATGCGCGGCATCCGCCGCTACGGCCACGTCTACGTGGACCGGCCCATCCTCAACTACCGGGTGGGCAAGCCGTCGCTGATGAACGACTTGGGCAAGACGGGCGCGAAGGTGGAGAAGTCCGTGGCGGAGTCCAACGCCATCATCCACAACAAGTACCGGCGCGAGCACGGCGAGCTGGAGTACCGGCTCCTGCAACTGGCCACGCGCGCGCTGAAGGGCCGCTTCGGCCTCACGCGCTACCTCCCCCTCAAGCTGCCTTGAGCGTCTCCTGAAAGGGCCTCTCCCCGTGAGCCTGCGTCGCCGTCTCGTTGGAACCGCCAAGCGCCAGTTGAAGCAGACCCTGGGGCCCGTCGTGCAGCGCGCGATGGCCCCCGCCAGAGCCTTCCTCCCCCCGGAGACGTGGGGCCTGGAGTCGCGCGGCGGCCAGGGCCTCTTCCTGGAGGGCGTGTCGCTGTCCCAGCTGGCCACCGAGTACGGCTCGCCGCTGCACGTGGTGCACCTGTCAGCGCTGCACCGCAACGCGGACGCGTTCCAGGCGGTGCCCCCGGGCGCGGCGGGCGGCTGCGAGGTGTACTACTCGTACAAGACCAACCCCGTGCCGGGCGTGCTGTCCGCGCTGCACGCGCGCGGCGTGGGCGCGGAGGTCATCTCCGCCTATGAGCTGTGGCTCGCGCTCAAGCTGGGCGTGGCGCCGGAGCGCATCGTCTACAACGGCCCGGTGAAGTCGGACGCGTCCATCCGCGAGTCCATCACCCGGGGCATCGGCCTCCTGGCCGCGAACCACCGCGAGGAGCTGGACGTCTTCTCACGCCACGCGGCGGAGCTGGGCAAGCGCCCGCGCGTGGCCGTGCGGGTGACGACGATGTCGGGCTGGACGTCGCAGTTCGGCACGCCCATCGCGGGCGGACAGGCCATGGCGGCGTACCGGCAGGCGCTGGCCTCCGGGAACCTGGACGTGGTGGGCCTGCACGCGCACCGGGGCGAGCTCATCCGCACGGAGGCGGAGCTGGAGGGCTTCGTCGGCGCGGTGCTGGACTTCGCGGACGAGCTGCACCGTGAGCTGGGCTTGGACCTGGAGGTGCTGGATTTGGGCGGCAGCCTCTGCACGCCGACGGTGGAGCACATCGAGCAGCGGGACTGGCGGCTCAACCTCACCTTCCAGCGCGACCTGCCCGCGCCGGACTTCGCGGCGGCGCTCTCCATCGAGCGGTATGTGGCGAAGGTGGTGGCCCAGGTGGAGGCGCACTACGCGAAGAAGGGCCGCGAGCGCCCGCGCATCTTCCTGGAGCCGGGCCGCGCGATGACGGGCAACACGCAGCTTTTGCTGGGCCGCGTGCACGCGCTCAAGGACGGCGGCGAGCGGACGTGGGCGGTGCTCGACATGGGCATCAACCACGCCGAATGCGTGCGCAACGAGTACCACCAGCTCTTCCATGTGGAGCGGCCGGCCGCGCCGGCACACAAGGCGTACACGGTGGTGGGCCCCATCTGCACCCCGGCGGACACGCTGTACCACGCGGTGCGGCTGCCGGAGCTGAAGGTGGGCGACACGCTGGCCATCATGGACGCGGGCGCGTACTTCGTGCCCTTCGGCACGTCCTTCTCCTTCCCGCAGCCCGCCATCGTGGGCGTGGAGGGCGGGAAGGTGCGGCGGCTGCGCCGGGCGGAGACGCACGAGGACCTGATCACCTTCGATGATCCGGTCCCCGCGGCCCCTCGCGCCGCGGGGTGATGGCCGTCTAGCGGTTGAAGACCATCATCCGCAGGAAGGCGCGGGGGTGGCGCGCGGCCCCGTAGGAGATGGTGGCCAGCTCCACCGCCGCGGGCGTCATGTCGTCCCGGTCGATGAGCGGATCCACCGCCGTCGCCTTGTGGGTATTGAACCACTGCCGCCACTGCCGGGCCTCGTCCGCCGGCAGCGCGCCGGACAGCCGCTGGAGGTTGAGCAGCATCTCCAGCGCGATGCGGTTGCAGAACACCGCGTCCTCGTGCGCGGCGCTGGCGTCGCGTGCGTCCTCCACCGCGCGCTTGAGCGCGTCCCGGTCCCCGGTGGCCGCGTGGTACGCGAGCAGCGGCAGGGGCAGCCCCCGCGCGATGTCGAAGCCCATCTGCCCGTAGAAGCGCGGGTTGAAGTCGATGAGGAGGTACGAGTCCTTCGTCTGGATGAACTCCACCTCGAAGACGCCGTGGTAGCCCAGCTTCTTGCACAGCCGGGTGAGACCCTCGACGAGGTCCGGGCGCAGCGGCGCGGACTCGAAGCAGACGCCCACGCCCAGGCGGCGCGGACGCTGGAGGACCTTCATCGCGGCGCGGGCCTCGAAGAGCTCGCCGGACTCATCCACGAAGCCGGAGAGGCTGTAGATGCCCTCCGCAGCCTCCGGGTGGAACTCCTGTACCATGGGGTTCACCACGGCCGGGTCGAACTTCACGAGCATGGGCGCGTAGGTGTCCCGCGCGAACTCGCGGTACTCGCGCGCCAGGTCCTCCGGCGAGGACACCGGCTGGCCCTTGCGGTGCGTGGCGTGGAGGATCTGCGTGGTGGGCTTGAGCAGCACCGGGAAGTTCGCCTCGCGGCGCACCTCTTCCAGGTCCTCTTCCGACTGGGGGAACCAGGTGCGCGGCAGGTGCAGCCCCACCTCCGTGCCCACTTCGTAGAGGCGGCGCTTGTTGAGCAGGCCGTACACCGCGTCCACGCCCGGGTCGTAGAGGTGGAAGAGGTCCTCCAGCTTGGAGCGGTGCGCGGAGATGAGCCACGCCAGCTCGTCGCTCGTCGGATAGAGCACGTGCTTGACGGGCTCGCGCAGGCCGAAGTCCACCAGCCACTGGAGGAAGGCCTCCGGCTGCGACTCCGGCGGGCACTGCACGCGGCGGCTGACGAAGCGAGAGTAGCTGGCCGGCCCCAACCGGCCGGTGTCCGCCACCGTCACGTCCACGCCGTGGCGGCCCAGACAGCGGGCGGCGGCCAGGGTGCCGTAGAAGTTGGCGGAGAACAGCAACGCGGGGGGCCGGGCCGCGATGACGGCCGCGGGGGCCTCATCGGAGTAGGCGGCCTCTTCCATCTCTTGCTCCAGTTTCGCGGGGTCGGCCTCGCGGCGCGCGCGCGCGGAGGAACGACGGGATTGGCGGTGGGGACGCTGCGCGAGCCGACTCCCTCCAAGCTCGGAGGTCGACGGGCCGGCGGCGGACGAGGTGCTTGCCATCAGCCCCGCGGCGAGAAGCGTCAGAAGGTGCCTGTTCATGTCGAGCCGTCTGCCTCTGGCGAAGCGGGGGGCCGCCGGAAGCTGAATTCCCGACAGAATACCTTTTCCGGCGGCGCTTGGGGCCGGCACCCGCATGATTGCACCCCCAAGGAGTGAGCGGACTCAGGCCGGAGTGCCGCCGGGCGGGCTCCAGCGCAGGAATCCCCGGGTCAGGAGCCACGCATCGGTGGCGACCCCCGGGGTCGTCCTGGCGAGGCGCACGGCGGACTCGGCGAAGGCGTCCGGGGGCGCGGTGTGTCCTTGCGCGCGCGCGGCCTTCCATGCCGCCTCCCACGCCTGGAAGAAGGCGTGCATGGGGTCGCCAGGGCGGACGCGGCGGCGCAGGTCGCGGGGCAGCCAGTCGCGCAGGAGCAGCGGCGCGAAGCCCCGGGAGAAGTCGGTGTGGAAGAGGAGGCCCTCGCGCGTGGGGGCTTCCGCGTCCGGTGTCCGGCGCAGCAGGTGGGCCACCAGCACCGCGCCGTCCGTGTCGGAGGAGCCTTCCACCAGCAGCCCGCCGGGCAGCAGGTGCCGCGACATCGCGCGGTGGGCCTCCGGGATGCGCTCCGGCGCGCCCTGGCGCAGGAGGTTCATGGCGCGCACCAGGCGGGCGGGTTCGTCCGGTGACAGCGGGAGCGCGAAGCCGCCCTCGCGGAAGTGCGTGCGCGCATCCGCGTGCGCTCTCGCGGCGGCCGCGGCGCGCTCGGGGTCCAGCTCCACGCCCACCACGGACAGCTCCGGGTTCAACGCGCGGAAGGCGCTGGCGCCCTCCAGCGTGGTCCACGGGTGCTCCCCGAAGCCCACGTCCACGAAGGCGGCGCGGGCCCAGGGGCCGTCGTCACGCGTGAGCAACGGGGCCTCGAACTGGCACAGGTACGCGTCCAGTGCGCGCAGACGGCCTCGCGCGGTCCTCCCCCGGGTGCGGGTATCCAGCTCCTGGGCCATGGGCACGACATGGGCGCTCCAGGCCGGGGACGTCAAGGACTCCTCGCCGGTTGTAGCGCGGGACGTCATTGCCGGGCCCGGGCCGTAACACGCCATGTCACAATCATTGTCTCAAACATTGTTACAGCCGGATGATTCCCCTCTGGAACCGGGTGGGACGCGGCCGTGAAAGGGATTGGCATCGCCGCTGCACAGGGGGAGCCGCCGGTGTCGCAGTCCGTGGCATCCGTGACCGCAGTCCCCTCCTAGAGATTGGTTCCCCGTCCCCCATGATGACTTCCAGGTTCATGCGCTCCTCCCTCGTTGCCGCCCTCCTCCTCTCCGGCTCCGCCTTCGCGGGTGAGTCCCGGTACGCCTCGGCCGCCGCGGCCGCCTGCACCGAGCTCAAGACCGAGCTGGTGCAGGGCGCGAAGGAGCAGGGCGTCGCGCTCAACGAGGAGGAGATCGGCACCCTCACGACGGACAAGGCCACCGTCGTGGCGACGAGCATCGCGGGCTACGAGAAGGTCCCCGCCGCGGAGTACGAGAAGGGCGTGGACGCGGCCTTCGTCTACATCGACGCCGAGGAGGCGGGCATCCCGGCGGGCCACTACCGGGTGAGCGTCCGCGCCAGGCCGGAAGACATCCAGGTGGGCAAGTACAAGGCCATCGCCACCCTCATCGACAAGGACGGCAAGGAGGTCGCGCAGCGCGCGACGGTCATCGAGACCTTCCCCTCGGCGGTGAAGTCCGCGCGGTACGGCTCGCCGATGAGCGTGGGCATCCAGCAGCAGACCATCAACGACTGGAACCTCACGCGCTTCCGCAAGACCATCATCGTCGTCATCGTGCACTCGTGGGGCGTCACGGTCATCGACCTGTTCGGCACGGACTACAGCAGCTACTACGGCTTCTAGTTCCGCTTTTCCGCCGCCGGGAGCCTCGTGGGTTCCCGGCGGTGCGATTTTCGTCCCATCCGCGGCGCACCTAGAGTGCAGGGCTTGTGAGCCCTCCGTCCGCGTCCTGTCCCCGCTGTGGCGCCCCCCGCGTGGCGGGGCCCGAGTGCCCGGCGTGCGGCGTCATCTACCTGCGAGCCGAAGCACGCGCCGCCACCCGTCAGGCCGAGGCCCGTGACCGCGAGGCCCGCGAGGCGGCCCAGCGGGAAGCCGAGGACCAGCGGGCCGCCCTGCGCGAGGCGCTGGAGGCCCACGCCGTCCCCACGTTCGTCTCGCCCCTGGTGGCGGCCCGGCCCGCGCCGGAGCCGGCGGCCCTGGAGGGCCTCACCTTCCACCCGGACCGGGGGCTGAGCGACGGCGCCCTGGAGGCGCGGCTGCGGCTGGCGGTGCTCCCCGTGGCGCTCGTCGGAGCGTGGTTCGCGGTCCAGTTGCCCTTCTTCCACTTCCTGATGCGCACCTTCCTCACCATGCCGGTGCATGAGCTGGGGCACGCCGTCACCGCCTGGCTCTGCGGCTACAGCGCCACGCCCACGTTCTGGGTGACCCACGTGTCGCAGGAGCGCTCGACGTCCATGGTCCTCCTGCTGGCGGGCCTGCTGGGCGCGCTCGTGTGGCAGGGCTGGAAGCGCCGCCGGTGGGCGTGGATGGGCGTGGGCGTGGTGCTGCTCGCGGCGCTCGGGGCGGGCAGCTTCGGCCTCACCCCTACCCAGGCCCGCGCCCTCATCTACTTCGGCGGCGACGCGGGCCGGATGGTGCTGGGCACCCTGCTGATGGCCACGTTCTTCGTGCCGCCGGGCCACTACCTCCACCGGCATCAGCTGCGCTGGGGCTTCGTCGTCATCGGCGCGGCGGCGCTCATGGACAGCTTCGAGATGTGGTGGGCGGCCCGCACCCACGTGGACCGCATCCCCTTCGGCCGCATGGAGGGCGCGGGCCTCAGCGACCCCAGCGCCCTGGTGGACGTGTACGGCTGGAACATCAGCCGCGTCATCCACTGGAACGTGAACGTGGGCCTCGCGTGCCTCGCCGTGCTGGCCGCGCTCTACCTCGTCTCCCTCTGGCGTGTCCGCGACGTGCTGCGCGGCTGAGGCGCGGCCTCGCGCCAGTTGCCGAACGGCCACTCGAAGCCCGGCGTGCTCAGCACCTCCGGCTTCCGCGCGCCCCGCCAGCGCAGGGCCTCGCCGGGCCGCAGGAGGAGCGCCTCGGGCCCCTTTCCCCGAGCCTTCCGCACCTCGGCCAGCCGCTCCGGGTATGGATCCGCGTCCGGGTTCTCATCCATCTGGCTCGCGCCCGTGACGGGCTCGCCTGGATAACCGGCGTAGCGCGGGCCCATGCCCTCGCGCCAGTACCAGGGGGCGCCGCCGTCCGCGCAGGGCACCACGTAGCGCGCGCCCAGGAGCGCGCCGTAGCGCAGCGCCTCCTCCGGGCCCGCCATCAAGCGCTGCGGCGTGGTGAGCGCGTCGCGCGGCACGTTGACGAGGAACGCGTCCAGCGTGGTGAAGCCGAAGAAGATGGGCGGCAGCCGGAAGCCGCGCACGCCGCAGAAGAGCACGTCCACCGGGCACTGCTGCTTGCGCACGCGGCGGCACACCGCGGCCATGTCCCCGCGCACGTCATGGCCCGCGTCCGCGAAGAAGGCGGCGGAGAAGTCCTTCGAGCGCACGAGCCACGTGTTGCCCTCGTTGTAGAGGTCCGGGTGGGGCCCCTCGCCGTCGGTGGGCTGCTCGCCGTGGAAGGGCAGCGCGTGCACCGTCACGTCGCCCACCTGCCGCGTCTCGCCCCAGCGAAGGGGCTCCACGCGCGTGAAGCCCAGCTGCTTCAGCCGCAGGGCGCAGTCCGTGGAGAAGAGGCTTTCGCGCGCCACCGCGGGCACGAAGATGCGCGTGTCGCGAGGCAGGGGCAGGAGCGAGCCCAGGTGGAAGTGGTCCCCGTGCGAGTGGGTGATGACCACCGCGTCCACCCGGCCCAGGTCCGACGCCTGCAACGCGCCGTAGCCGGGCAGGTCGGCCTCGCCCGTGGGGCGGAAGTACGGATCCACCAGCACGCGCCCTTCCCTGCCCGACACCAGCACCGTGTTGTGTCCCACGAAGAGCGCCCCCGGTCCCGGCACGTCCACCGGCCCCACGTGGCGCACGAGCCAGCCGGCCTGCGACAGGTCGCCAAGCAGCTCGCCCACGACGGGCACGGTGGCCAGCGCGCGCAGCTCCTCCCGGGTCGCGCCGCGAGCGAGCGCCGCGAACAGGTCCGCCACCGCGGGCCAGTCCTTCGCGCGCACCGGCACGTCCAGCCCCAGTGAGTCCTGGCGCAGGTGCAGCACGCGCGGGCGGTGGCGCAGAGGGTCGGGGAAGAGGACGTCCTCGCGCAGCACGCGCCGGCCCATGCGCCGCTTCGTGCCCTGGCAGAGCGCGGCGTAGCGGGGCGTGTCCTCCAGCCAGCGGATGAGCGCGTCCGCTTCGCGCAGGGCCCCCTCGCGGCCCAGCGCGGCGATGTGGCGCTTCAGCGGCACCTGCGCGCGGCGCACGGGGCGCGCGGTGGGCCCCTGGATGCTGCACCCCAGGTCCTCGTGATGGTCGGCCTCCGTACGGGCGGAGGCGAGGACGGCCAGGCTGACGCCGCGGTGCAGGGTGAATCGCATGCGTGCGGACTCGCATGGCGCCCTGCCCTTCGCAAGGGCTTGCACGCCCGCGGCTGCGCGGGTTGTGGGCGCCCCATGGAGGCCGGTACCCTGCCCCGCACCCATGGCCCACCC
>NZ_RAWC01000025.1:0-63107 GCF_003611685.1 Corallococcus sp. CA049B
CCGCCGGACGGGGGGCCCGGGCCCTCGCCGGAGGCTGCCCAGGCCCCCGACCCGGGGGACCCCGAGGGTTCCTCTTCCGGGAGCCCGTAGGCTTCTGATAGGTAAGCCCCCCTTTGCTCCATTCCGGAGACCAGGAGCCACCCACATGGCCAACAGCAAGAGCAAGCACCGCCGCGTGCAGATGAAGATCCGTCAGCACTGGAAGAAGCGGATCAAGAAGCAGAAGGAAGCCGCCAAGGCCGCCGCCGCCGAAGGCAAGAAGAAGTAGTTCGTCTTCCCTGGCGCCGCTCCCGGCGGCCCTGGCTTCACTGCCGGGTCGCCGTGAAGGGGCGCGCCACGTTGCATCGCAGGGCGCTGGTCCCCTGGACGCGCGAGAACTGGCCGGTGAAGTTCCCGGACAGGCTGCTGCCCACGCCGCCGTCCTCGGGTCCGCCGGTGTGGGTCGCGTTGAGGGTGTAGACGGTGCTCACCCCGCCATCGCTGCTGGGCGGCGGCACGCCGGTCAGGGTCAGATCGCCGGTCGCGTACACCTGACCCGTCAGCGCCACCCCCGCCAGCGTGCCCGTGAGCATGCCGCCCTCGGTGCGCTGGATGTTCAGCACCTCGCCTTCGGCCAGCGGCTGCACGTTCAGGTTCACGCACTCGGCGGGCAGGCCCGCATCTCCGGTGAACCTCAGGGGATACGCGCCCTCCACGGCGGGGCAGTTGTCGGCGCAGGCCACGCTCTGGCTCTCGTCACAGCCAGCGGGACCGAGCAGCAGGAAGGCGCTGGACACCACGGCGGCGGCGACAGCTGTCAGGGGTGCGAAACGTCCAGAAGTCATGGATGGCCTCTTGGGGAAGGGAGGAGCGGACTTCCTGGTGGGAATAACCATTCCTACGTTGCGCGCAGTCGTACTGGGGGACGGGGTGGGGCGGTGACGGCGGGCGATTCGAAGCGGTGGTCCAATTTCATCTTCGCGGGGCTGTTCGCGCTCGCGCTGATTCTCTTTTCACGCATCTTGCTGCCGTTCCTGATGCCGGTGCTGCTGGGCGGCTTCCTGGTCGTCCTGTTCATGCCCATCCAGGACTCCTTGGACCGGCGGCTCCAGGGCCGCAAGTCCCTGGCGGCCGGACTGTCCACCCTCGCGGTGTTCCTGCTGATTCTGGCCCCGCTGGCGCTGGTGGGCTGGATGGTGGCCCGCGAGGTGCTCCAGTTCGTGGGCCAGGCGCAGGACCTGTTGGATCAGGTGGACCTGCGCCACCACTTCCTCAACAGCCTGCCCCGGGGCCTCTCCCGCTACGTGCACTTCGATCCGGAGAGCTCGGAGACGGAGCGCCTGCTGATGACCGCGGTGTCGGGCGGCGCGGGGCTGCTCGCGGACGTGGTGGGCGCCGGCACGGAGCTGCTCGTCAACATGTTCCTGATGACGGTGGCCATGTACTACTTCTTCCTGGACGGCCGTCGTCTGGTGAACGAGGTGGCCCGGCTGATCCCCCTGGAGCGCCGCTACTTCGACGCCTTCTCCCACGAGTTCACGGACGTCGCGTACGCCATCATCTACGGCAACACCGTCACCGCGCTGGTGCAGGGCGCGGTGGGCTTCGTGGGGCTGCTCATCGCCGGAGTGCCGCACGCCGGGGTGTGGGGCGCGGCCATGGTGCTGGTGGCGCTGGTGCCGGTGGGCGGCACCGCGCTCGTGTGGGGGCCCATCGGCGTCATCCTCATCGCGGCCAACCGGGTGAGCGAGGGCGTGTTCCTGCTCGCGTGGGGCACGTTCCTGGTGGGCAGCATCGACAACGTCATCCGCCCCCGGCTGTGCGGCTCGCGCATGGCGCTGCACCCGCTGCTCGTCTTCCTGTCCATGTTCGGCGGGCTGGCGGTGTTCGGGATGATGGGCCTGCTGGTGGGGCCGCTCATCGCGTCCATCTTCATGGCCATGGTGCGCATCTACCGGCGCGACTTCCTGGGGCGTGCGCAGGAAGCCCAGCCGGCTCCCGTGGTGTCCCAGGATTCCTCGCCTTCGCTCACCCCGCAGCCCGCGCCAGTGTCCTCCACGGCCGGCGTGGGTCACGTGATGAACGCCTGAGCCCCGAGCCTGGACTTCGCCCCGGCCCTGGGTGAACCTGCCCGGAGCATGACGACCACCCGAAGCGCGAGGGTCCTCTCGGGACTGCCGCGGACCCTGGCCCTCGTCGGAGCCCTGTCGGCTCCGGCCGCGGCGGCCTCCGACGTCCTGACGCCGCCGGCCTTCCATGGCACCCGGGAGTCCCCGGCGTGGCTGTCGCTGCGGCTGGGCAACGGCCCTTCGGGCAAGGCGCAGTCGAAGGCGGAGCCGGCACTGGAGGTGGGCGCGCCCACCTGGGTGCGGCTCAACCTGTCCCTGACGGCGACGTGGCGGCGCTTCTGCGCGCGGCCCGGCGTGGACAGCTGCGGCGCGTACGAACGGCTGCCGGAGGAGGATCAGCTCGGGGACACGTCGGACTTCTCGTCGTCGTATCCGTACCTGGGCCTGGCGCTGGAGGCGGAGGTGCTGCCGCTGGCGCGTCACCCCACGTCGGCGCTGCGCGGGCTGGGGGTCCAGCTGGGAGCGCAGCGGGGCTTCTCCAGCTCCGACGTGACGCTCACCGGGGACGGCGGTCAGACGCCGGTGCGCGAGGTGAACGCCACGGACACGGCCTTCACCGCGCAGGCGATGTACCGCTTCTATTTCCGCTTCGGCACGACGCGGCCGCAGCAGGGCTACGTGGGCGCGCGCGCCGGCATCCAGACGCGCGCGTTCGACGTGGAGCAGTCCACGGACACCCCGCTGACCGGCACGCACCGCGTGTTCCCGTCCGTGGCGTTGGACCTGTCCGTGCCGCTGTTCAGCTCGGTGCGGCTGGACGCGTCGGGCGGGCTCCTGCTGTCGCCCAAGCCGGGGCACTCGCCGGAAGCGGACGGGGGACGGCGGGCGCTGGAGGTCCGCGACTACGGCACGTCCGTGTCCAGCTTTGGCTGGAGCGCGGAGCTGGGCGTGTCCGGGGACATCTGGGGGCCGTTCGGCTACGACGTGGCCTGGCGGCTGGCGCACTTCAAGGACCGCTTCTCCGGAGCCGGGACGCTCACCGGGTGGAACGACGGTGGAGCGGCCGAGGAGACGTACTCCAGCCTGCACGTCGGCCTGATCGCGACGTACTGACGTTGACGCTGTCGGGCGTGAGACATCGCCCTGAAGCGCGGGTGTCGGCACTCCGGCACGATGACTACCCCTTGCCTCCACGGCCTGTCACGGGCCCGTGACGCAAGGGGGACGCTGCTCGGTGCGAACAAGGCGATGGTGGACGCGGGGACTGGCGGGGCTGGCGTGCTTCGCCCTGGTGGCGTGCGGCGGCGGTGACACCTCGTCGCCCACGAACGACACGCCTTCCGGCACGGCCTCCGACGCGGGCACGCACCCGCAATCCGGCGACGGCACGGCGGATGGAGGCACGCAGCCTTCCTCCGACGCGGGAACGGATTCGCAGCCCGATGCGGGCACCGGGACGCCGGACGCGGGCACGGCCCCGCTGGCCTGCGCGCCCACGGCGGGCGACACGCGCTGGGTGCTGGAGGGTGAGGCCCTCACCGCGCAGGTGACGTGTTCGACGGGCCTCAAGGAGGGCGGGCTGCGCTTCGGGGTGAAGAACCTGCCCGCGGGCGCCACGTTCGACGAGGCCACCGCCACGCTGCGCTGGACGCCCGCGCTCAACCAGGGCGCGGTGTGGATGCTCGCGCTGGAGGAGCGCACCACCGGGGAGACGGGCACGCTCAAGGTGGGCGTGGCCAACAACGACAACGCGCCGGGCAAGGCCGACATCGTCGACCCCGTGGCCTACACGGAGGAGTACGGGCTGCCCGTGGTGCACCTGTTCTTCGGGAAGGAGGGCCTGACGTCCGGCGGCTACCGGCCCGCGGAGGTCGTGTACCGGGGCCACCGCTTCACGATTGAAGCGAAGTACCGCGGGGCCACGTCCAGCGTGTTCCCCAAGCGCAGCATGACCTTCAAGTTCGCGGAGGACGACCTGTTCTCCGAGCCCGTCTTCGGCGACGGCTTCAAGGACCGCAAGCGCGTGGTGCTGATCACCACCTTCAATGACAACTCCTACCTGCGCTCGAGGCTGGCGTTCGACCTGTGGCACCGGCTGTCCCCGGACGCTGTGCGCATCCGCACCTTCAGCGTGGTGGTGTACGCGAACAACAAGTACCGCGGGCTCTACACGGCGGCGGACCACGTGGACAAGCGGCTGATGGAGTGGAACGGCATCGACGATGACTCGGACCTCTACAAGGCCGACACCGGGGACGCCAACTTCTCCCGCCTGACGCGCAGCGGGCAGACGAAGGAGCACCTCCACGTCGGCTTCGAGAAGGCCGAGGGCACGCCGGACGACAAGCAGCCCCACGCCTTCGACACGTTGCATGCCTTCGTCGCGTGGGTGGCGGACTCCAGCAACGACAGCTTCCGCCAGGAGTTCGGCACGAAGCTGAAGGCGCGCGACTACGAGGACTGGTGGATCTTCAATACGCTCATCCAGGGCAATGACTCGCAAGCGAAGAACGCCTATCACGCGTACGATCCGAAGGCGGGAGGCCCCTGGCGCTACATCCCGTGGGACCTGGACGCGAGCTTCGGGCAGAACTACGACACCACGCGCACCAGCGCCACGGCGCGGCCCACCTACGCGTCGGAGAACCTGCTCTTCAAGCGGATGCTGGCGGAGCCTGGCATCGCGGGCCCCATGCGTGAGCGCTACCGGCAGGCCTTGAAGAACGAGGTGAGCGAAGCCGCGGTGCAGGCGATGATCGACGGCTACGTGCGGGAGCTGGGGCCCAATGCGCAGCGCGACGAGGCGCGGTGGGTGGAGCAGTACCGGAACTTCGCGAAGCCGGAGGCGGGGAGCGACGGGGGCTACGGCAACTTCCCGGACTGGCACCTGCGCCAGGACTTCAAGACCCACGCGGAGGAGGTCGAGTACATCCGGCAGTGGGTGCACAAGCGGTGGGGCGCGTTCCAGTCACAGCTGCCGTGAGGTTGGCGGCGCGGCGGGGGGAGGACCTCGCCGCGCCCACCGGGACTACCACTGCGCAGGGTCAGCGTCGGCGAACGTCGTGCCGGCGGCGATTTCGTCAATCCAGATGCTGCGGGTGCCCTGCATGTAGCCGCTGTCGTGCCAGCCATTGGCGTAGAGGCCGACGCGGAACTGGAGGTAGCGGTCATCCGCCACGGTGGTGGCCAGGTTGAACTGCTCCAGGACCTTCACGCCGTCGAACCACAGCTTGATGAAGCCGGTGTTGTCGCTGGCCCACTTCACCTGCATGACGACCTTGTGCCACTCGCCGGCGCTGACGGTGGCCAGGTTGCGGAAGGTGGTCGTCTTCTGGTCGCAGACGGTGCCGTACTTCACGCGGGTCGTGAGCTGGTTGCCGGACAGCCACACCATGGTGGTGGGCATGTGGCCATCGCAGCCCGTGTCGGAGAAGTTCGCGATGAACTGGGCGATGTTGAAGGACTGCGGCTGGAACTGCCAGTCCTGCTGCAGCCGGAACATGAAGCCATAGAAGCCCGTGTCGCCCCGGCGGTACACGTTGTGCTTCACGACCTCCGAGTGGTAGCGCTCGGTGTAGTTCGGGTCGTAGACCTGCGTGGCCTTGATGGCGGTGGAGCCCTCGTAGACGACGTTGGTCACTTCCTTCAGCGAACCGTTGTGCTCCACGTTGAGCGAGTTCCAGCCCGTGAGGGTTCCGGTGTTGCGGAAGATCTCCGCCGCCTGCGCGCTCAGCGCCAGGGCGAACAGCGCCACGCCCGCGACGACGGCGAAATGCTTGGACCGCATTGAAAAGCCTCCACTGGAAATTTACGAATTTGTTGCGATTGCTGGTTTTTCTAGCTTAACAGGTTCGTGCCTCGTTTGTCTTGTTGGAGTGACGCCTCCCTTCCAGGAGGCTCCATGACATTGGGAGTACCTGCCGCCGGGTTACGACGACGCGCCCACGGAGAAGTTCCCGCTGGTGGTGATGCTGCACGGGACCGGGGATGCGGCGAACCCGGCGGCGCTGCTGACGCTCTATCCGGCGTGGGGCACGACTCGTGGGGCCGGACGTACGACGGCTCGGCGGGCCATGACGTCTACGCGTGGCTCTTGAGCCACAGCCTCTGATTCCCGTCAGTCCGGTCCGCGAACGAGGTTCAATGGCGTTCCATGAGCTTCGTTCGCGGGATCCGGCGATGACGGATGGGCGTAGGACCTCCGGGCGCGGCTCCATGGTCGTCAAGGGTCCTCGTTCATGCCGTCAAGCTGCTCCGTCGCAAGGTCGCGGTAGAAGGGTACGACCTCGACGGCGAGCACATCGCGCATCTCCTGTCGCGCGCCGTCCCAATCTCCCTGACGCTGGAGCTTCCACATCCGGTGCAGTGCGTCTGTCAGGCGATCGGACCCGTCGGTGATGCGACGGGCGCACTCGCGCAGGAGCGCAAGGGCTCCGGCGTCCGTCTGGAGCGCTGATGCGGCGTCGGAAACGGCCACTTCGGCGGCGGTCTGAAGCAGGAGCGCGCGCACGTCATCACTCAGGGTCAGCGGTGCATCCTCGCGAAGGACATGCCGTGCAAGGTCGAGGAGCGGACTCCAGTCGGGTGGGCTCATTCGGTCCTCATCGCTTCGGCTTGGCGGGGCGGCATGGATTGAAGGGCCATACGTGTTGGCCTTCGCACCGTCGCAAACAGTCGGTGCAAGGGCCGGAGAACAGGCCGTCCGCGCAGGCGTTCCAGTTTCGCATGCACCTGTTCTTCCACGCGGGTAGGCGCGGGTCGTCAACGTGGTCCTGTGTCGCGGCGCGGAGCTCGCCTCCTGCCGGGTGCCAGGCCGGTCCCCGACGAGGAAGCCTGAGCCGCCACCTCAAGTGGGTGGCGGAGGGCCCTCAACCCGGTTAGCTTCCGCCGCGCGTGCGGCGGCCCCGGGGTGGGGCCTCCGAGCCCGGACGAGGTGCGCCGTACCCGGTCACGACAAGACGACGCCTTCACGGGAGTCGTGCGCCATGTCGTCGTCGTGGATCCTCCTCATCATCGCCGGCCTGCTCGAAGTCTGCTGGACGATTGGCCTCAAGTACACGCAGGGCTTCACCCGCCCGCTGCCCAGCGTGCTCACCGTCGCAACCATCATCGCGAGCATGGGCCTGCTGGGCCTCGCGGTGAAGCAGCTGCCCATCGGCACGGCGTACGCGGTCTGGGTGGGCATCGGCGCGGCCGGTGCGGCCATCGCGGGCATGGTGTTCTTCCATGAGCCGGCCACGCCCTCGCGCCTGTTCTTCCTGGGACTGATGATCGTCGCCATCATCGGACTGAAGTTCACCAGCGGAACGCACTGACCGCGTGACCGTAGGGGAGTGAACCCTCCTCGCGGATGGGCTTCCAGAGCGCGCATCCCACGAGCACAGGATGCGCGCCGGTTCCCATCACGCGAGGTGACGGCGATGAGCGACGCGAAGTTCGAGCTGTACTACTGGCCCGGCATTCCCGGCCGGGGCGAGTTCGTGCGGCTGGTGCTGGAGGAGGCGGGCGCGGACTGGGTCGACGTGGGCCTGCAATCCGGCGCCAAGGCCGTCTCGGCCATGATTTCCAAGGGCCCCGTGCCCGCGTACGCACCGCCCGTGCTCAAGGTGGGCGACGTCGTCTTCTCCCAGGCGCCCAACATCTGCTCGTACCTGGGTGAGCGCTTCGGCCTGGTCCCCGAGGACGAAGCCTCACGTCTCCATGCGCGCCAACTCCAGCTCACCGTCGCGGACGCGGTCGCGGAAGCCCATGACACGCACCACCCGCTCGCCGTGATGAAGTACTACGACGAGCAGAAGGACGCCGCGAAGCAGCGCGCCGAGGACTTCCGCACCCAGCGCATCCCGAAGTTCCTGGGCTACTTCGAGCGCGTGTTGAAGGCAAACACGCAGGGCGGCGGGAAGCACCTCCTGGGCCGCGACTTCTCCTATCCGGAGCTGGCGCTGTACCAGCTGGTGGAGGGCCTGCTGTATGCCTTTCCCAATGCCATGCGCCGCATCGCGCCGGAAGTCCCCGGCGTGATGGCCCTGCGTCAGCGCATCGCGGAGCGCCCTCGCATCGCCGCGTACAAGAAGTCCCCTCGCGCGCAGCCCTTCAACCAGCAGGGCATCTTCCGGCACTACCCGGAGCTGGACGACCCGAACGCGACGAAGTGACCCTCGGGCACCTCGACGAGCTCCCGGGCGAAGAACAGGTCTTCGCCCAGGCCGGCCACGCGCACCTGGATGAGCGGGTCGCCCGGGTACTGCATGGCCGGGTCGTCGAACACCAGCGCCACGACGACGCCCACGCGGCCCAGGAAGCGCTCCGACACGGAGTCATCCGCTTCGGTGCGGACGATCATCACCGCCGCGCCCATGCGCACCGGCGCGCCGTCCACGTCTTGCGTCAAGATGAGCGAGGGATCGTGCTTCATGGTGCGTAGGTCCGGGGTTTGAGTCGTTTCGACAGCGCCCAGGTCGCGAGCGTCAACAACGCCCATGCCCCCAGGTGATAGGTGGCCACATGGCCGGGGCCCTGCTCACACGCCAGCTCGCCCACGACCGCGCCCACCGTCCCCACCGCGAGCCCCGCCACCGCCGCGCGCAGCGGATCGAACGCCGCCGACCGCAACGCCACCAGCGCCACCACCAGGGGCCCCAGCGCCAGCGCCACGTGGCTCACCGTGCACACCCACTCGGGGAGGGTGGAAGGGCCCCGCGGGGTGGCCCGCGTCAGCACCAGCAGCACGGAGCTCACCAGCGCCAGGCCCACACCCACCATGCGCAGCCTGCGCCCTCGCGGGGCCAGCGCCCCCCAGGAGCACACCGCGCTCGTGGACAGCAGCAACGCCAGCAGGGGCGCGCGGCCCAGCAGCATCGAGCCCGTGGTGCGCCCCAACGCCAGGAGCACGCCCATCACCGCGAGCGCCATGCCCGCGGACGCCGCGAACAGCCCCATCGCCTGCGAACGCCACCCGCGCACCGGCCGCTTCAACGCCAGCTCCGCGCGCGAGGCCGCCAGCGCCCGCTCCATCGCCTTCGGGTCCAGGCGGGGCGGGGGGGACCGCCACGGGTCGTTCGGAGGGCTCATGACACGTCCTCCAGTCCGCCCAGCAGCTCGCGCAGCTTCTCGTAGCCCCGGTGCGCCCGGAGCCGGGCCGCGCCCGCGCGGATGCCGCGCATCTCGGCGATCTCCTCGAAGGACCACCCCTCCATCTTGCTCAGCACCACCGCCTCGCGCTGCTCCACGGGCAACTGCTGGAGCGCGTCCTCGATGCGCCGGCGCATGGCCGGGTCCCCGTCCGGCGCGGGCACCGACGTGGGCCCGTCCTGCGGCGCTCGCGCGTGTGCGTCCACGTGCTGCTGATGCCGCAGCGCGTCCCGGGCCGCGTTCGCCGCGATGGTGAGCAGCCAGGGGGTGAAGCGGGTGCCCCGCTCGTAGCGGCCCCGGGCGCGGATGACGGACAGGAAGGTCGTCTGCATGAGGTCCTCCGCCAGCGGTCCGTCCCTCACCATGCGAGCCAGGAAGCCATGCACACGCCCGGCGTGCCGGGCGAACAGCGCCTCGAACGCCGGCTCGTCTCCCTGGCGGAACTGGTCCATGAGCACTTCGTCCGTGACGCCTTCCATCGTCTGGCTCACGAACGGCCCTGCCCGGAAATCGTTTCCAAGGGCGGCCGATTGCCTCCCCGGCCCCTCCAAAGCCTTGAAATGACAAGCGTTGGACGTGACATCGCTGGAGGGCTCGCTTCCAGGACCCGAAAGGGTAGTGTCGCGCGCCTTACCGGTTTCAACGCGTTTCCCCACTTCGAGCGTCCATGTCCCCGGCCGAGGTCGTCATCCAGTCCACGCTGTTCGAATCGCTGCTTCGCTGCGTGCGGTTGGACAACGGATTGCGCGAGCGCATGGCGGCGGCGGGCTACGATCCGGACAGGCCGAGGGCCAGCTATCCCGCGTCGGTGTTCCTGCGCTGCCAGAACCTGGTGCTGCAGGCCGCGTACGCGGGCCGGCCTCGCGAGGAGGCCCTGCGGCAGATGGGCCGGGACCTGGTGCGCGGCTACTTCGAGACGCTGGTCGGCAAGGTCGTGAACGTGGCCCTGAAGGTCGCGGGCCCGGAGCGCGCGATGAAGCGGGTGGCGCTGAGCTTCCGCTCCGTGATGGAGCCGGTGGAGATCACCTCCACGGAGCTGGGCCCCAAGGACTGGCGGGTGACCTTCCAGGGCTACCCCTTCCCGGCGGAGGCCGCGGCGGGGTGCTGCGAGGAGGCCCTGCGCCAGGCCGGGGCCGCCAACCCCAGCGCTGTCCTGGAGTCCGATGACGGGCACGGGCGCTTCGAGCTGCACATGCGCTGGTAGGACGTCCGTGTGCACGCCGTAACGGTGATCATCATCCTTCCACCGCGACATGACTGAATGCGCTATGAGGGCCCCATGAAAATCGGCAAGGACAGTGTTGTCGCCATTGACTACAAGCTGCACCTCGGCGACGGGAAGATCGTGGACGAGAGCGAGGCGGGCGAGCCGCTCGTCTACCTGCACGGCTACGAGGAGATCGTCCCCGGCCTGGAGAAGGCGCTGGAGGGCAAGGCCGCGGGCGAGTCGCTGAAGACGGTCGTCTCCGCGGCGGACGGCTACGGCGACTACGATCCGGAAGGCGTCGAGGAGGTCCCCCGGACCGAGTTCCCCGAGGACCTGGAGATCAAGGCCGGCGGCATCCTGAGCGCCACGGATCCGGAGGGCGACGAGGTCGACTTCCTGGTCAAGGAAGTGCGCAAGGACACGGTGCTGGTGGACTTCAACCACCCGTTCGCCGGCAAGGAGCTGCACTTCGAGGTCAGCATCAAGGAAGTGCGCGCCGCCACGCCCGAGGAACTCGAGCACGGCCACGCGCACGGCCCTGACGACGACCACGATCACTGACCGCTGGGGCCCCTTGGCCGGCCCTTGCCATGCGTCCGGGCATGCCGCCCGGGCGCCGCGCCTTCGGGCCGCTTGGAGCGCCCATGGTCGGCCTGGGGCGGTCCCGGGTCGCGCTGCTTCGCCGCGAACGCCTCCATCTCCCGCTTGAAGATGGGATCCCTCCGGGGAACCTCCGTGCGCGGAAGCTCCTGGCGGATGATGCGCTCGATGTCCTGGAGCGTGCGCCGCTCCACCTCCAGCGCGAACAACGACGCCCGCCCACTGGCCGCCGCGCGAGCGGTGCGGCCGATGCGGTGCACGTAGTCCTCGGGCCCATGCGGCACGTCCAGGCTGATGACGTGGCCAATGTCATCCACGTCCAGTCCGCGCGCCGCCAGGTCGGTGGCCACGAGGCAGCGGTACTGCCCCCGGCGGAAGCCCTCCAACGCCTGACGCCGCTGGGCCTGCGTGCGGCCCGCGTGCAGGGCGGCGGACTTGTGGCCCGCGGCGGCGAGCAATTCCTTCATCTTGTCCGCGCGCTGCTGGGTGCGCACGAACACGAGCGCGCTGGCCTGATCCTGTGAGAGCAGCGTGAGGAGCAGGGGCCACTTCTCCTCGGGCTTCACGATGTAGAGGTGCTGTTCGGCGCGAGGCGCGGGCGTGCCGCTGGGCGTCACCTCCACGCGCACGGGCCTGTGCAGGGCGCGCTGTCCGAAGCGCGTCACGTCCGCGCCCAGGGTGGCGGAGAACAGCAGCGTCTGGCGCTCGCGGGGCAGCGCGTGGAGGATCTGGTTGATCTGCGGCAGGAAGCCCATGTCGAGCATCCGGTCCGCTTCATCCAGCACCAGCGTCTGGATGCGCGACAGGTTCACGGCCTTCACGCCCAGCAGGTCCACGAGCCGCCCCGGCGTGGCGACGATGAGGGTGGGGCGCTCGCGCAGCGCATCCACCTGCGCGTTCATGTCCTCGCCGCCGACGATGAGGACGGGCAGGACGCCCAGGGGCTCGCCGAAGAAGCGGGCCTGCTCCTCCACCTGCTGCGCCAGCTCGCGCGTGGGGGTGAGGATGAGTCCCCGCGTGCCCTTCTCGCCCGCGAAGCGCTCGATCATGGGGAGCAGGTAGGCGGCCGTCTTGCCGGTGCCGGTGGCCGCGCAGCCGATGACGTCGCGGCCGGACAGCGCGGGCGGGATGGCCTGCGCCTGGATGGGCGTGGGGGTACCGAAGCGGGCACGCTTCACCGCGCCCAGCGTTTCGGGGGACAGGCCCAGGGACTTGAAGGAAGCACTCATGCCCCACGCCTCCCACGTCCGGGCCGGAGAGGGAAGGGGGATTGCGGGGCATGAGTGCCCGGGCCGCGCCTCAGCCCGCGTTCAGCGCGGTTCCATGGTGGCGCAGGTGGTCTTCCATGAACGTGGAGACGAAGTAGTAGCCGTGGTCGTACCCCTCCTGCATGCGCAGGGTGAGGGGCTGGCCCGCCGCCTCGCAGGCTTCCTTGAGGAGGTGCGGGTGCAGCTGGTCCGGCAGGAACTTGTCCTTCGTCCCCTGGTCCACGAGCAGCGCCGGCACGCGCCGGCCGGCCTTCAAGAGCTCCGTGGCGTCGTACTCGCGCCACGTCGCCTCATCCGGCCCCAGGTAGCCGCCAAAGGCCTTCTTGCCCCAGGGGCTGCGGATGGGCGCGCCAATGGGCGCGAACGCGGACACGGACTGGTACCGGCCCGGGTCGCGCAGCGCCGTCACCAGCGCGCCGTGCCCGCCCATCGAGTGCCCGAAGATGCCCTCACGGTCCATGCGCGCGGGGAAGTGCGCGCCGATGATGCCGGGCAGCTCCTGGGTGATGTACGTGCCCATGCGGTAGCGCGCCTTCCACGGCTCCTGGGTGGCGTCCAGGTAGAAGCCCGCGCCGGTGCCGAAGTCCCAGTCCGCGTCCTCGCCCGGGATGCCGGCGCCGCGAGGGCTGGTGTCCGGCGCCACGAGCATCAGCCCCAGCTCCGCCGCCACGCGCTGCGCGCCGCCCTTGGTGACGAACGTCTCCTCCGTGCAGGTGAGGCCCGCCAGGTAGTACAGCACGGGCACCTTGCCGTGCTTCGCCTGGGGCGGGGTGAAGACGCTGAAGCGCATCTCACCGCCGCAGGCCTCGGACGGGTGCTTCCAGAAGGACTGCGTCCCTCCGAAGCACGCGTGCTCGCTGACGAGCGTGGGCGTCACGGCGCTCATCCGTACTTCACCACGCTGCGGATGGACTTGCCCTCGTGCATCAGGTCGAAGCCGTGGTTGATCTCCTCCAGCTTCAGCGTGTGGGTGATCAGCGGGTCGACCTGGATCTTCCCGTCCATGTACCAGTCGACGATCTTCGGCACGTCCGTGCGGCCCCGGGCGCCGCCGAACGCGCTGCCCTTCCACACGCGGCCGGTGACGAGCTGGAACGGCCGGGTGCTGATCTCCTGCCCCGCGCCCGCCACGCCGATGATGATGCTCTCGCCCCAGCCGCGGTGGCAGCACTCCAGGGCCTGGCGCATCGTCTTCACGTTGCCGATGCACTCGAAGCTGTAGTCCGCGCCGCCGCCGGTGAGGTTCACGAGGTAGGGGACGAGGTCGCCCTCCACTTCCTTCGGGTTCACGAAGTGCGTCATCCCGAACTTCTCCGCGATCTCCTTGCGAGCGGGGTTCAGGTCCACGCCGACGATCATGTCCGCGCCCACCATGCGCGCGGCCTGCACGACGTTCAGGCCGATGCCGCCCAGGCCGAAGACGACGACCTTCGCGCCGGCCTCCACCTTCGCGGTGTAGACGACGGCGCCCACGCCGGTGGTGACGCCGCAGCCGATGTAGCAGACCTTGTCGAAGGGGGCGTCCTCGCGGATCTTCGCCACGGCGATCTCCGGCAGCACCGTGAAGTTCGCGAACGTGGAGCAGCCCATGTAGTGGTGGATGGCCTGCTTGCCCAGGCGGAAGCGGCTGGTGCCGTCCGGCATCAGGCCCTTGCCCTGCGTGGCGCGGATGGCCGTGCACAGGTTCGTCTTCTGGGACAGGCACGACTTACAGCCACGGCACTCCGGCGTGTAGAGCGGGATGACGTGGTCGCCCTTCTTCACGCTGGTGACGCCGGGGCCCACGTCCACGACGATGCCCGCGCCCTCGTGGCCGAAGATGGCGGGGAACAGACCCTCCGGGTCCGCGCCGGAGCGGGTGAACTCGTCGGTGTGGCACAGGCCGGTGGCCTTCAGCTCGATCAGCACCTCGCCCGCCTTGGGGCCCTCCAGGTGCACGGTTTCGATGCTCAGGGGCTTGCCGGCCTCGAAGGCGACGGCGGCGCGGACGTCCATGGTGGGGCTCCTGTCAGTGGGGAACGAAGACTCCCCACTGTAGAGGCCACGCACCGCGTCGTCCGTGAAAAGAACCGGGCCGGCCCATCAGGGCCCGCTACTAGACGGAGATGAGCCCCTTGCGGATGCCCTCGGTGACGGCCTCCACGCGGTTCGTCACCTCGAGCTTCCGGTAGATGTGCTCCAGGTGCGTGCGGATGGTCGCCTTGGAGAGCGACAGCAGCCGGGCTGCCTCGCTGTTGGACACGCCCTTGGCGATGAGCTGGAGGATCTCCCGCTCGCGGTCCGACAACGGCTTGAGCAGCGGTTCATGCGCGGAAGAGTCCTCGGCGGGAGCGGCGGACTCCACGGCGGACGGCGCCACGGGCAGCGGCTCAGTGGGCACGGGCGCGGTGTCCGGCTCCACTCGGAAGTGGCGCAGCAAGCGGCGCGCGAGGTTCGGCTGGATGACCGTGCCGCCCGCGCGCACCTCCTTGATGGCCTCCACGATCTTGTCCACCGTGGCGCCCTTGAGCAGGTAGCCGGACGCGCCCGCCTTCACGGCTTCGAGGACTTTGTCCTCCTCGTCGAAGATGGTGAAGATCAGGATCTCCACCTTCGGGAAGCGCGCCTTCACCTCGCGGGTGACGTCGATGCCGCTCATGCGCGGCAGGCCCAGGTCCAGGAGCAGCACGTCCGGCTGATCGCGCTCCACCTCCACCAGCGCGGCCTCGCCCGACAGCGCGGTGCCCACGATGTCGATGTCCGGGTGGCCTTCGAAGAGGCGCAGCTGGTTCTTCAGGATCTTGGTCTGGTCCTCCACGACGAACACGCGGATGGGGAGGGCGGCGGCATTCGGGGTCGGGTCCACGGGGCGGATCTCCGGTGCGTGTCAGGCGGAAAGACAGGGAAGGGAGAAGGCCACCTGGGCCCCGGCGCCGGGCGCCGAGTCCACCACGATGGAACCCCCGAGCTTCATGGCCCGCTCACGCATGTTGAGCAGGCCGTAGTGTCCGCGCGGCGTGCGGCCCGGGTCGAAGCCCTTGCCGTTGTCGCGGACCACCAGGTGCACGCCCTCCGCGCTGAAGTCCAGGCGCACCTGGACCTCCTTCGCCTCGGCGTGCTTCGCGGCGTTGGCCAGACACTCCTGGAGGATGCGGAACAGCGCCAGCTGCGCGTCCGGGGGCAGCTTGCGCGTCAGGCCCGTGCGCTCGAAGCGGATGGCCTGCCCAGTGCGGTCGCGGAACGTCTTGACGTAGTCCTCCAGGCCCTGCGCCAGCTCGAAGTCGTCGCGCATCATCCGCAGGTTGCGGCGCAGCTCCTCGATGGACTCCTCTGCGGTGGCCTTCATCTCGCGGATCTCCGTGCGCAGCCCGTCCTCGCGCGCGAGGTTCAGGATGTACTCCGCCTGGATGATCATCGAGGACAGGGACGCGCCCAGGCCGTCATGGATCTCACGCGCCAGCCGGTTGCGCTCCTCCACCACGGCCAGCTCCTTCAGGTCGCCCTGCAGGGACACCACCTCGCGGTGCGCGGTGGCCTCGCGCTCGTTCAGGTACACGAGCACGTAGACGATGATGAAGTTGAGCCCCAGGTACCAGAGCAGCGTGAGCAGCTCCACCGCCGTCACGGAGCGGTTGAGCAAGAGGTCCAACCGCGTGGTGATGGGCAGCGCCAGCAGCGGCGGCAGGATGGCCAGCGGCTTGGGGAAGAGGATGGCGAAGAGCGTGGTGAACAGCAGCTGCGTCGCCAAGAGCGGGCTCTGAAGGCCGCCGCCCACCTGCGGCCGGGCGATGAGCACCACGGTGATCAGCAGGTCGCAGCACAGCGACAGGTACGTGACCCACCGGCCCGCCTTCGGGTGGTCGATGACGAGCAGGTTCGCGACGCTGTAGAGGAGCATCGCGAAGTAGCCCAGGAAGGAGATGGGCCCGTTGAAGCCGAAGTAGCCGCTCCACGCGGGGACCGCGAGGATGAGCAGGCCCAACGTGAGGAACATCATCCGCGCGTAGAACAGCGCGCGGGCCCGGGCGACGAAGCGGTCCTGCTCCCAGGAGGCCGCCGCCTGCTCCGCGGACACGTTGTCCGTGAGGTTGCGGCGCTCCAGCACGGCGCGGACGCGGGCCTTCAGGTCATGGGCCGGGTGGTCATCGCCGGGTCGGGGGTCGCTGTCCATTCGAGCGGCAGCTTACGGGACCTTCCCGGGGAGCGGAATTCCCGGCAAGCCGCCAGGAGAGCATCCTGGCGGGTGCGGAAGGGGGGAGCGGGCTACTTGGAGGCGCCTTCGTCCACGCACGCCTTCTTGGCCTCGGGGTGGCGCTCGAGGACGAAGTCCAGGCGGTCCTTCGACTCGCCGGTGCGCTCGTCGAACAGGGGCGTGCCGCCCGCGTACATGGTGCCCTTCTGGCTGCCGTACTTGTCCAGGTTGTGGGACTTGAGCCAGCCGTCCACGCAGGCCTCCAGGGCCAGGCGGTCGCTGGCGCCCGAGTCGTAGCTCACGGCGCTCGCGTCCTTCGTGCCGGCCTCGGCGGTGGCCTCCGGGGGAGCGGCCTCGCGGCCCGACTGGAGCTCCTCCTTGACGGTGCCGGTCTGCGTGGCCGCGTCGGGGCTCTCGCCGGTGTTCTTGTGGCAGCCGACAGCCAGGGACAGCAGGGTGGAAAACACGAGCGCGCCGGTCAGGTTTTTCATATGTCCTGGCAGGTGAGGGCCGCTGGTGAAGGCGGCGGGTAGGGAAGGCTTCGGGAGCGTCCTGGGGCTTTGAAGCCGGGACGTGGACTCGCCGCACCATATTCGTTCGTACCTCGCGGAGCACCAGCCCCATGCACGGTTCCCCGGATACCGACCATCACGCACGCATTCCCCACGCCACCCGCATCGAGCGCGCGCGGGTGCTGGTGGTGGGAGCGGGCGGCCTGGGCTGCCCGGCGTCGCTCGCGCTGGCGCAGGGCGGTGTGGGCCACCTGACGTTGGTGGATCCGGACCGGGTGGACGTGACCAACCTGCCCCGGCAGCTCTGGCACCGCACCCGGGACGTGGGCCGCTTCAAGGCGGAGTCCGCCGCCGCCGGCCTGCTGCGCGCCTTCCCCGGCCTGAGCGTGGAGGCCCTGCCGGAGCGGCTGGATGCCAACAACGCCGAAGCGCTCTTCCGCGAGCACGACCTGGTGGTGGACGCCACCGACGGCGTCGCGACCAAGTTCTTCCTGTCGGACGTGGCGGTGCTCACCGGCGTGCCGCTCGTCTACGGCGGCGTGCTGCGCATGCACGGCCAGGCCCTGCGAATCGACCCCGGCGGCCCGTGCTTGCGCTGCCTCTATGAGGACGTGCCGCCCCCGGACGCGGTGCCCACCTGCGCGCAGGCGGGCGTGCTGGGCGCGATGGCGGGGCTCATCGGCGCGGTGCAGGCGCTGCTCGCGCTGGAGCTCCTGGCGGGCGCGTCCACGGGCCCCCGGGGACAGGCCACGCTGCACGTGCTCGACGGCGAGACGCTGGAGGGGCGCACCGTGAAGGTGACGCGCGCGCCCGGCTGCCCGGGGTGCAACATCCAGACGCTGCCCCCGTTCCCTTCGTCCCAGGAGGACACCGCATGCCCGACGTGACGGCGACGTTGGACATCACCCGCGAGGTGTGTCCGATGACCTACGTGCGCACCAAGCTGAAGCTGGAGTCGCTGCCCCCGGACACGCTGCTGGAGGTGCTGCTCAAGGGCGACGAGCCCCTGAAGAACGTGCCCCGCAGCGCGAAGGACGAGGGCCACGACGTCGTGTCCCTGGACGCACGCGGGGACGGCACGCACCGGTTGATCATCCGCAAGCGGGGGACATGAGCACATGGCCACGATTCGCATTCCGACGCCCATGAGGACGCTGACGGGCAACCAGTCCGAGGTCCAGGCCACCGGCGCCACCGTGGGCGAGGTGCTGCGCGACCTGGACGCGCGCTATCCCGGCATGGGCGCGCGCCTCTTCGACGACAAGGGCGCCGTGCGCCGGTACGTGAACGTCTTCCTCAACGACGAGGACGTGCGCGCCCTCAAGGCCCTGGAGACGCCCGTGAAGGACGCGGACCGGATCACCCTCATCCCCGCCATGGCGGGAGGCTGAAGAGAGGGCGTCATGGCGCTGCGCGAGGATCAGATTCTCCGCTACTCCCGGCAGATCCTCCTGCGGGACGTGGGCGGGCGCGGGCAGGAGGCGTTGCTTTCGGGCGGCGCGCGCGTGGACGGGCTGGGCGCGTCCGGCCTCACGGCCACCGCGTACCTGGCGGGCGGCGGCACCCCGGTGACGGGCGTGGGCTCGCTGACGATGGGGCCCTGGTCGCCGGGGTTCCTCGCGTCCGCGCACGACGTGGGCCAGCCCGTGGCGGAGGTGCTGGCGCGCGTGGTGCCGGAGGTGAACCCGGACGCGGTGGGCACGCCCGGCGGCGGGCTGCTCGCGGAGCTGCCGGCGGCCTGGAGCGGAGAGGCCCCCTGGGTCGCGCTGGGCGGTGACGGCGCGCGCGGCGCGGTGGTGTTCCGGGGCGCGGACGGGTGCGTCTGGTGCTTCGGTGAGACGGTGCGCCACCTGGGCACGCCGCCGGACGGGGCCCTGGGCGTGGCCCTGGGGGCCCTGGGCGCGCTCGTCTTCCAGCGGCTGCGGCTGGGCCTGGGCCCGTCGCTGGGCGGCCGGTGGCTGGGCGCCCCGGGCGTGATGACGGACCTGGAGCTCCGCCGGTGCTCACGCTGCGCCGCGGCGGAAGCGAAACCCTGATCCCACCGGAGGTCCTCGCACGGATGATCCGCCACCTGGAGGCCGCGTGGCCCCAGGAAGGCTGCGGCGTGATCCTCCGGAGCGGGGTGGGGCAGGGCGACTCCTGGCGGGTCGTCCCCCTGCCCAACGCCTCTCCCACGCCGCACGTCGCCTATGCCTTCGCGCCAGAGCAGTGGCTCCAGGTGTGCCTGGACGCGGACGCGCGACAGGAGGAGGTGGCCTGCGTCTTCCACTCGCACGTGGACGCGCCCGCGGTGTTCTCCACGGAAGACCGCCGCCAGGCCGCTCCCTCGGGAATCCCACTACTGCCTCAGGTGTCGTACGTGGTGGTTGCCATACGCGGAGGCCGTGCCGCCTCTGCCTCGCGGTCAGTTTGGCGTGCAGGGGATTTTCAGACTGTTCCGCTTGCATTGGCGGATTTCAGGTTTGAAAAACCCGTGTAAGGGCGGGAACTTGCCCGGCGAGCGACCCCACCTGGGGAAAGGTGGGTCCGAATTGTCAAGTCACTGGGTTTTCGTCTATAAAGCGGCGGTCTATTGGATCTGCCGCGTCCCACGCCGCGTGCAAGAAGCGCTCCGGACGCAGGGAGTAAGAACCCTTATGGCCACCAACACTGGATTCACCCTCTGGCTCACCGGCATGTCCGGAACCGGGAAGACCACGACGGCCGCCTACATCGCGGCCCGGCTCCGTCAGGTCGGACGTAACGTGGAGGTCCTCGACGAGGGCGAACTCCAGAACGACCTGTGGGCTGGCATCGGCGACACCAAGGACGAGCGCAACATGGTCGTGCGCCGCCTGGGCTTCGTCGCCGGCCTCATGGCCCGCAACGGCGTCGCGGTGCTCGTCCCCTGCGTGAGCCCCTACAAGTCGAGCCGCGAGGAAGTGCGCCGCTCGGTGGGCAAGTACGTGGAGGTCTACGTCGACTGCCCCACGGAGAAGCTCATCGAGCGCGACACCACCGGCAAGTACAAGAAGGCGCTCAACGGGGAGATCCCCAACTTCATCGGCATCACGGAGCCGTACGAGCCGCCCACCTCCCCTGAGGTGACCATCTACTCCGACACGGAGTCGGTGGAGGACGGCGGGATGAAGATCTTCCAGGCGCTGCTGGACCTGGGCCTGATGTCCACGGACGAGCTGAAGACCATCACCGGCAAGAAGATGAAGGCCAACCCGCTGCCGCCGAAGAAGGCGCGCCGCGACGAAGAGGACCCGCCGGCCCGGGTCGCCGCCGTGAAGGCCGCCAAGGCCCCCAAGGCGGACAAGGGCTCCAAGGGCGCCAAGGCGCGTCCGGCCACCCGCGCTGCCCGCGTGGGCAAGCCGGCCCCGGCCGCGAAGAAGAAGGCCGCCAAGAGCAAGGCCCGCTAAGGCCCACCGTCGTCCCCTGACTGTCGAAGGGCTCCAGGTTGCCCGCGCGATGCGCGTGCAATCCGGGGCCCTTCCGTTTTAGGAGTCCCCCATGCTGAGCCCCGAGCGGATTGAAGCCCTCTGTGAAGCGTCCCGCCCCAAGCTGGAGGCGATGCGCGACGCCCTGCGAGCCCACGGCAGCGCGCTGGTGGCGTTCTCCGGCGGCGTCGACTCCACCTTCGTCCTCGCGATCGCGGCGGAGGTGCTGGGCGAGCGCGCCCTGGCGCTCACCGCGCTGTCCGCCTCCGTCGCCCCGGAGGAGGAGCGCGAGGCCCGCGAGCTGGCGGACCGCCTGGGCGCCCGGCACGTCGTCGTCTCCAGCAACGAGTTGGCGAACCCCAGCTACGCCGCCAACCCCACCAACCGCTGCTACTTCTGCAAGACGGAGCTGTACGACCTCTGCGAGGCGAAGCGCGCGGAGCTGGGCCTCGCCGTCGTGCTGGACGGCTTCAACGCGGACGACTTCAAGGATCACCGCCCCGGTCACAAGGCCGCGAAGGAGCACCAGGTGAGCTCCCCCCTGGCGCAAGCGGGGCTCACCAAGGATGAGATCCGTGCGTGGAGCCGCAAGCTGGGGCTGCCCACCTGGGACAAGCCGCAGATGGCGTGCCTGGCGTCGCGCATCCCCTACGGCACGTCCGTGACGCGCGACCGGCTCCTGCAGATCGCCGCCGCGGAGTCGGAGCTGCGCGCGCTGGACTTCAAGCAGTTCCGCGTCCGCTACCACCAGGACGTGGCGCGCATCGAGCTGGCCAGCGAGGAGTACCCCCGCTTCTTCGAGGCTGGCATCCGCGAGCGGATCAACGGCGCCTTCAAGTCCCTGGGCTTCAAGTTCGTGGCCCTGGATCTGGAGCCCTTCCGCTCCGGCCGCCTCAACGAGGCCGCCGGCATCGCCCCCGCGGCCGGGGCAGGGCAGGGGACGTCCGAGGGCTTCAAGCTCCCGGTGGTGGGGTGAAGGGTCTCCTGATCGCCGGGACCCTGGCGCTGGCCACCCCCGCCGCCGCCGTGGAGTACCTGGACGACAGCCCCTACGCGCGCCGGCGCTCGCTGATCCTCACCGTGGGGCCCGGCGCCACGTACTCCGAACGGATCAGCGGGGACGCCGCCGTGTCCGGGCTCGCCGGGCAGCTGGACCTGGGGGCCGCGATCACCGTGGGTTACGAGGGGGACGAGGTGTTCCTCCTCGCGCGCGGCAGCACCGGCCGCCCGGGGGAGGAGCTGGCGCTGATCACCGGCTACCGCAGCATGTTTGGATCCGAGTCCTGGCGGACCTTCTTTGATCTCGGCGTTTCCGTGCGTCCGATTTCTGGGCCGTGGCTGGGGCCTCGCATAGGGTTCGGCGCCAGACACACCCTCTCGGATCATTTCGCGCTGTACGGCGGGCTCGGCTTCACGTTCGGGTTCGGCTCCGGACTGCGCGCGGACACCGAGCTCTTCACCGGGTTGCAGTGGATCATCCCGGTGGGTTCGGCCTCGTAGGTTGTTTTCTTGAGGTTGTCCGACATTGTGAGAGGGTGTGTGCATCTGTCGGAGGCCACGCACTTGGACATGAATCCCCGCCTCACCTCGGTCGTGTTTCGTCTCAACCGCGAGAAGCTGGACGCCCTGAAGGAGCTGTCGCGCACCACGCGCATCCGTCAGAGCGAGTACCTCCGGGAGGCCATCTCGGATCTGCTGGCGAAGTACGAAGCGCGCTTCGTGGACTGAAAGCGCCACACGTCAGCCCGGCGGCGCTCCCGTGAAGGGTGGCGCGTCGGGCAGACCGGGCGGGTGGAGGCGCTCGCCGGGCCCGAAAGGGTCCACCGCGGAAGGATAGCGGACCTCCCACAACACCAGCCCATGCGCCGGGGCCTTGAAGCCGGCCAGGGCCGCTCCCGAATCCAGCGCCGCGTGCCACTGCTCCTCGGACAGGAGCCCCGCGGCCACCTTCAGCGCGCTGCCCACCAGGTACCGCACCTGGTAGCGCGCGAAGCCGTCTCCCGTCAGCCGCGCCTCGAAGAGCCCTCCGCCCAGCTCCCGCAGGGTGGCGGACTGAAGCGTGCGCGGCTTCTGGGGACTGGAGCGCTCGTGGAACGCGGTGAAGTCCCGCGTGCCCACGGCGCGGGCGAGCAGCGCCTCCAGCTTCTGGGGCGTCACCCGGTGGCCCGCCTGGAGGGTTTCGTCCGCCGCTACGTCCAGCGCGTACGGCCTCCAGGCTTCCGGGGGCGGAGTGCCCAGCGTCAGGTGGTAGCGGTACTCCTTGCCGCTCGCGCTCCACTGGGCGTGGAACGCGCCCGGCGGCCGCTTCGCGATGCACAGCCCCACGTCCGGGGACAGGTGCGGCCCCAGCCGAGCGGGCAGCGACTCCAGGGGCACGTCCTCATTGAGGCGCAGGCTGATGACCTGCATCCGCGCGTGTACGCCCCGGTCGGTGCGCCCGGACGGCATCACCGTGGCCGGTGAGCCTGCCTGCTCCAGGGCGTCTTCGAGCGCGTCCTGGACCGTGGGACCTTCCACCTGGCGCTGGAAGCCGCGGAAGTTTCCACCGCGATACCAAGTCCACAGTACGGCGGGAATTCGTCTGGGGGAGGACCTGGGCACGGCGTTGCGGTGTCGACGGGAGAAACACGATACTCCCGCGCGAATGCTGGCCGCTCAAGAACTCGCGATGGACAGTGATGGGCAGTGGCTTTTCCGACAGGGCGACCTGGTGCTGGGGCCCATCACCGCGTCCCAGGTGGTGGAGAAGCTCTACACGGGGGAGCTGACCCCCGACAGCCCGGTGGCCCCGGCCGGTGAGCGGGAGTTCCGCAACCTCCGGGACACCGCCGCCTTCCAGGTGCACATCGCGCGCTTCGAGGCGCAGGGCCGCGTCGCCCAGACGATGCTCGTCGAGCAGGCCCGCAACCAGAAGCGGGTGAAGGTGCTGGCCGGCGTCGCCGCGGGCGTGGCGCTCCTGTTGGGCGTCACCGGCTGGTACCTGGCGCGCAACGCCGCCGTGTACGGCCTGTTCGGCGCGACGGAGGAGGGCGACGGCATCACCATGGACCCGCCCACCATCCGCCTGGCCCAGGCGCGCGTGGACGACGAGGACCTCTTCGCCTATCCGTCCAATGATCCGCGCCGCCCGGAGCGCCCCGCGGGGCAGGGCAGTGGTGGCGCCAAGACAGGCGGAAGTGGCGCGGTGGCCACCGCCGCCGTCGCGGGCAGCCGGCCGCCGCCCCGCACGGGCAGCGTCTCCACGGATCCGGACGGCCTGGAGATGGCCCAGCAGTTCGACCAGGGCGCCATCAACCGCGTCGTCGCGGGCAACCAGTCCAAGCTCTTCCGCTGCTTCAAGGAAGAGGCCGAGCGCACGCCCGGCCTGGCCGCGAAGATCCCCATGGAGTTCGTCATCGGGAACGACGGGCGCGTGAACAAGCTCTGGGTGGACAACCCCCAGTTCAAGCAGGGCCCGCTCTACGAGTGCCTGTTCTCGGAGCTGAAGAAGTGGCCGTTCAAGGCCTACGACGGCGAGCGCGCGACCGTGGGGCTTTCGTTCAACATCGGCAAGCGAGGGTAGGGCGACTTTCTTGCCCACCCCGCGGACGTGCCCGATACAACAGGCATGTCCGCCTCTGTCGCCGAAGTCGAAATCGCCAAGAAGGCCATGAGCGTCCCCCCGGGGACGTTCCGCCACACCGTCCTGCTCGCCGCCAAGCGCTTCAAGTCCACCTGGGCGGAGCTGGGCAAGCTGCTCGTCCAGGTCCGGGATGAAGCGAAGTACGAGGAGTGGGGCCACGCCTCCTTCGAGGCCTACTGCCTCAAGGAGCTGCACATCAAGAAGCAGACGGCGCTCAAGCTCACGCGCTCGTTCAGCTTCCTGGCCAAGCACGAGGCCCCGGAGGAGCTCCAGCAGCACGAGTTCCCGGAGAAGGCCCCCGCCTTCGAGGTCGTGGAAGTCCTGGCCGACGCCGAGGAGCGGGGCCAGCTGTCCCCCACGGAATACAAGTCGCTGCGCGACAGCATCTGGAGCCCGGAGAAGTCCCCCACGGAGCTCAAGAAGGAGTTCGCCGAGCGCTTCCCCCGGCCCCCGCCCGAGCCGCCCCCGGAGAGCCTCCAGGTGCGGAAACTGGCGCAGCTGGCGCGAAAGCTCGCCTCCGAGCTGGCGGGGAGCCGTCGAGTCCCCAACGCTGTCGCCGAGCGGGCGGCCTCCCTGGCGGACGATGTCGAAGAACTCGCGTCGAGCGTGACGGACGCCTGAGTCGCTGTTATCCAAGGTCGACCCGTTGACCTGGGCTGAACGCTCCCAGGAAAGGGCGCTTCCACCGGGCTTCCTGCCCGACGGGGAGGGCCCTATAGTGGGTTCAGGGCCTGTAGCATGTGGGCCTGGAGCCGTCGTAAAGACGTGGGCGGCTTCGCGGGTGTTGGAGTGCGGTGGTCGGCGGAGAAGGTCCCGAACCGGGACCGGCGAACTCGGAGGCGGCAGTGAAGAAGGAGCACCACGTCAACCTGTCCTGCTCGTTCTGCGGCAAGTCGCAGCGCGAGGTCCGGAAGCTCATCGCCGGACCCACGGTCTACATCTGCGACGAGTGCATCAAGCTGTGTAACGACATCATCGCGGACGAGAACGAACGCGAGGAAGGCAAGCCGCAGGTCAGCCTGCCCACGCCGCTGGAGATCAAGGCGTTCCTCGACGACTACGTCATCGGTCAGGACCAGGCGAAGAAGGTCCTCTCGGTCGCGGTGTACAACCACTACAAGCGCATCTATCAGAAGAAGCCGGCCGCCCGGCCGCGCCCCGGGGTGAAGGCCCCTGGCGGCGAGGACGTGGAGCTGCAGAAGAGCAACATCCTGCTCATCGGCCCCACGGGCTCTGGCAAGACGCTGCTCGCGCAGTCCCTGGCGCGCTTCCTCAATGTCCCCTTCACCATCGCGGACGCCACCAGCCTCACCGAGGCCGGCTACGTGGGTGAGGACGTCGAGAACATCATCCAGAACCTCCTCCACAACGCCGACTACGACGTGGAGAAGGCCGCGCGCGGCATCGTCTACATCGACGAGATCGACAAGATCGCGCGCAAGGGCGACATGCCCAGCGCCACCCGCGACGTGGGCGGCGAGGGCGTGCAGCAGGCCCTGCTGAAGATCATCGAAGGCACCCGCGCCAACGTCACCCCGCGCGGCGGCAAGAAGTACAACCAGCAGGAGTACGTCCAGGTCGACACGACGAACATCCTCTTCATCTGCGGCGGTGCCTTCCACGGCATCGACGGCGTGATCAAACGCCGCGTGGGTGAGAAGGGCCTGGGCTTCGGCGCGAAGATCACCCACAAGGAAGAGCGCAGCGTGGGTGAGCTGCTGGCGATGACGGAGCCGGAAGACCTGATGAAGTTCGGGATGATCCCGGAGTTCATCGGCCGTCTGCCGATGATCGCGACGCTCAACGACCTGAAGGAGGATGACCTCGTCACCATCCTCACGATCCCGAAGAACGCCCTGGTGAAGCAGTACCAGAAGATGTTCGAGATCGAGAAGGTGAAGCTCACCTTCACCAAGGAAGCGCTGCGCGCCATCGCTCGCGAGGCGATGCGCCGTCACTCCGGAGCGCGCGGCCTGCGCGCCATCATGGAGGACGCCATGCTGGAGATCATGTACGACGTGCCGTTCCGCGAGGGCGTCAAGGAGTGCAAGATCACCGAACAGGTGATCACCAAGCACGAGCCCCCGCAGATCGTCATGGAGAAGGAAAAGAAGACCGCCTGAGGTTTCCCTCGGCGGTCGTTGTGCCCACCCGGCGCCCCTCGCCTCTCAGCAGGCAGGGGCGCCGTGGTGTTTCCAGCGCCTCTTCAGCTCTGCGTGACGCGCACCGTGGTCTTCATCTCGCGGCCGGTGGCGGGGTCCTTCGCGCGCATGGTGAGGATGCCCTCCACGCTCACGTCGAAGATGATCTCCACGTTCACCGTGCCGGCCTTGGCGGGCATGATCCCGGAGAAGGTGAACTCGCCCAGCAGGTCGTTGCGCGCCACCGTGTCGTGGTCGCCCTGGTAGATGCGCATGGCGAGCTCGGTCTGGTTGTCGATGCTCGTCGTGGCCAGCAGCTGCTTGGCGTTGGGGATGGACGCGTTGCGCGGGAAGACGACGTGGAAGCCGCCGTCGCCGCGCTCCAGGCCAATGGCCATGGGAATCACGTCCAAGAGCTGGATGCGCAGGTTGGTGTTGTCCTCGAGCGAGTGCGCGTAGAGCGCCGCGCCAATGGCCACGGCCTCGTCCGGGTGCACGCCCTTGCTGGGCGGCTTGCCGAAGAACTTGGTGAGCCGGTCCTGCACGACGGGCATGCGCGTCTGGCCGCCCACCAGCATCACCTCGTCGATGTCCTTGGTGGACAGGCCCGAGTCCACCAGCACGCGCGCCACCATCTGCAGGGTGCGGTCCACCAGCTGGTTCGTCAGCTGCTCCAGCATCTTGCGCGTGAACTTCATCTCGATGTTCAGCGGCTGGCCCTGCGCCGTCATCGTGATGAAGGGGATGTTGAAGGGGACCTCCTCGCGCGCGGACAGGTCGATCTTCGTGCGCTCGGCCAGGTCCTTGATGCGCTGCATGGCCACCGGGTCCGTGGCCAGGTCGATGCCCGTCTTGGCCGCGAAGTCCTTGAGGACGTGGTGGATGATGGCGTTGTCGAAGTCGATGCCGCCCAGGAACACGTCGCCGCCGGTGGCCTTCACCTCGAAGACGCGGTCGCGGATCTCGATGATGGAGACGTCGAAGGTGCCGCCGCCCAGGTCGTAGATGACGACCTTCTCCTTCAACGTCTTGCCCACGCCGTAGGCGAGCGCCGCCGCGGTGGGCTCGTTGATGATGCGCACCACCTCCAGGTCGATCAGCTTGCCGGCGTCCTTCACCGACTGGCGCTGCCGGTCGTTGAAGTACGCGGGCACCGTCACCACCGCGCGCTTGATGGGCGTCTTCAGGTAGTTGGAGGCGACATCCCGGATCTTCCCCAGGATCTTCGCGCTGATCTCCTGGAGGGAGAACTCCTTCTTGCCGACGTCCAGGGTGACGTCGTTCTTGCTGCCCGCGCGCATGTTGTACGCGACGGCCTTCTTCATCGTGCCGACGACGTCACTGCTGAAGTTGACCCCGACCAGGCGCTTGGAGCCGTAGACGGTGTTGCGCGGGTTGAGCTGCCACTGGCGCTTCGCCTCGAAGCCGATGAGCTCGTTGCCCTTGTCGTCGATGGCGAAGATGGAGGGGATGGTGTACTCGCCGCCCTTGTAGGGGATGAGCTTGACGTTCCCGCTGTCCTCGACGATCGCCGCGCACGAGTTCGTCGTGCCGAGGTCGATGCCGATGATGGGCTCCTTGTGCATCGCGTGTGGGCTCCGGGTGAGGCGCTACGGCTGGATGGGGTGTGGCTTGCCGGGACCGTATCTCACCCGTCCCGGGTGCGCGAATCGCGAACCATCCGTCATCCGACGGACGCCCTCAAACTTCCAGCGCCCCTGAACCCGCCACCCCTGGGCCGCCCGCCTGGCCGGGTGGGACACGGGCGGCATCCAAGCGCGCGCCCCCGAACACACCGCCCGCGAGGGCAGGGCGGGTCGCTTTACATCCCAAGGGCCGGGAACGAAGGTCAGCCCCGGGGGTTCACATGCGACGGCGAAGCGCCGTGGCTACATCCGAGAGACCACCCATCCACAGAGGGGAGCCGCCGTGGAAGCGAAGGGCTATCTGCAGGAGGTGGGCGCACAGGTCAGCGCCGACTTCGTCAAGAACCGGTCCATCCTGTCCTTCGAGGAGTACCTGTCGCTCTTCTTCACGGACCCGAAGGGGCAGTCGCGAAACGCGGCGCAGTACCTGCGGGACGTGATGGACCACTACGGCACGGAGATGGTGCCGCACCCCACCGGCACCATCCGGCGCTTCAAGGTCTTCGACGTCCCGTCCGCCGAGCATGACGGCCGCGTCGCCGGGCAGGAGGAGGTGCAGAACGCCCTCTACCGCATCCTGGGCAACTTCGTGCGCGCGGGCCGCATCAACAAGCTCATCATGCTGCACGGCCCCAACGGCAGCGCGAAGTCCAGCCTGGTCAACGCGCTGAAGCAGGGCATGGAGGACTACTCCCGCCAGGCTCAAGGGGCCCTCTACCGCATCGCGTGGGTGTTCCCGTCCGAGAAGCTGATCAAGGGCTCCATCGGCTTCGGCGAGCGCGCGGGCGCGAAGTCCGCCGAAGACGACCTCACCACGTACGCCCACCTGGACGCGGAGTCCCTGGACCTGCGCATGCCCTGTGAGCTGCGGGACCATCCGCTGTTCGCGGTGCCTCCGGCGGAGCGCAAGGGCCTGCTGGAGGGCGCGCTCAAGAAGAAGGGCCTGGGCAACGGCGACGGGGCGGCGGGGGACTTCCTGCTGTCCGACTACGTGCGCGAAGGCGAGCTGTGCGCCAAGTGCCGCCGCATCTACACGGCATTGCTCAACGCCTACGGCGGGGACTACCTCAAGGTCCTGCGCCACGTGCAGGTGGAGCGCTTCTACGTGTCGCGCCGCTACCAGGTGGGCACGGTGACGGTGGAGCCGCAGATGAGCGTGGACGCCGCCGCGCAGCAAATCAGCGCGGACCGCACCCAGCTCAACCTGCCCGCCGCGCTGCACAGCACGGTGCTCTTCGAGCCGCACGGCCCGCTGGTGCACGCCAACCGCGGCCTCATCGAGTACGCGGACCTGCTCAAGCGCCCGCTGGAGGCCTTCAAGTACCTGCTGGGCTTCAGCGAGACGGGCGAGGTGCCCCTGGAGCCCTTCGTGCTCCAGCTGGACGAGGTGCTCATCGCGTCCTCCAACGAGAAGCACCTGAACGCCTTCAAGGAGCTGCCGGACTTCGCGTCGTTCAAGGGCCGCATCGAGCTGGTGCGCGTGCCGTACCTGCGCCGCTACAAGGTCGAGCAGGAGATCTACGACGCGCAGATCACCGCGACGTCCGTGGGCAAGCACGTGGCGCCGCACGCCACGGAGGTGGCCGCGATGTGGGCGGTGCTCACGCGCCTGAAGAAGCCCATCCCGGACCGCTACCCGGCCAACGTGAAGCCGCTGGTGGATCAGGTGGCCCCGGTGGAGAAGCTGCACCTGTACCAGGAGGCGGGAGTGCCCGCGCGGCTGTCCTCCGCGAACACCAAGGAGCTGCTCAAGCTGCGCGAGGAGATGTACGAGGAGTCCGACGCGTACCCCAACTACGAGGGGCGCTCCGGCGCGAGCGCGCGGGAAATCAAGACGGCCCTCTTCAACGCCGCGCAGAACCCCGACTACAAGTGCCTCCACGGGCTGGCGGTGCTGGAGGAGCTGCACGCGCTCTGCAAGGACAAGAGCGTCTACGAGTTCCTCCTCCAGGAGGTGATGGACGGCTACCACGACCACGAGACCTTCGTGCGCGTGGTGGAGGGCGAGTACCTGGACCGCGTGGACTCAGAGGTGCGCGACTCCATGGGCCTGGTGTCCGAAGGCCAGTACCGCGAGCTGGTGGAGCGCTACATCCAGAGCGTCAGCCACTGGGTGCGCGGGGAGAAGATGCGCAACCGCGTGACCGGTGAGATGGAGAAGCCGGACGAGGCGCGCATGGCGGAGGTGGAGGCCATCGTGATGCCGCTGGGCGAGGCCCCTCCGGACTTCCGCCGCGGGCTGATTGCCAGCATTGGCGCGCACCGGCTGGACAACCCGGACGGCGCCATGGACTACCCGCGCATCTTCCCGGACATGTTCAAGCGCCTGCGCGACCACTACTTCGAGGAGCGCAAGCGCGTGCTGCGCAAGAACAAGGAGAACGTCCTCAAGTACCTCTCCGAGGACCGCAACCAGCTCTCCGCGCGCGAGCAGTCCCAGGTGCAGGACACGCTCAAGACGATGGCGGAGCGCTACGGCTACTGCGAGTTCTGCGCGAAGGACGCCATCCTGTTCCTGATGCGTCAGCGCTACACCTGACGGGTGGAGGAGGGCAGGCATCCTGGAAGCCGATGCCTGCTCGTCTGCTTCCCAATCCGGGCCGAGGCTCGGGATGATGGGACCTCACACCGGGTTTGCGCGTGTGTCGTCGTCTTTCGTCCCTCCTCATCCTTGCGCCTGGAGAGTTGATGAACCGGTTGCTGTTGGGCACCCCCCTCCTGTGGGCCCTCGTGTCGTGCGCCAGTGCCCCGTCGCAGTCCACCGCCGACGCGCCGGTCGCGACGCACACGCAGGCTCCGCTCCGGGTGGAGCGGGCGCTGTCCCGGCCCGAGCCCGCGCCGCAGCCCACGCGCAAGGCGATGGTGCGGCGCATCCTCCCGCTCAACGTGCGGCTGGTGACGACGGAGGACGGCAAGGTGCGCCGCTCGGCGTCGGGCGTCGTCATTGGCGCGGAGGCCGGTGAGGCCGGGCCCGTCAGCTACGTGCTCACCAACGCGCACGCGGTGGAGCAGGGCGACCTGAAGGACCCCGTGCTCAAGGTCATGTTGGACCGGCGCGCGGAGACGCACGAGCACCTGGCGGAGGTGGTGGCCACGGGCCAGGTGCCGGACCTGGACCTGGCGCTCTTGCGCGTGACGGGCGTGACGTGGCCCGTGGCGGAGCTGGCCGCGGACGACGAGCCGGAGCCCGGCGAGGACGTGGTGGTGGCGGCGTCCCCGTACGGCCGCGCGCTGTCCATCTCCGGCGGCATGGTGTCCCAGGTGGAGTGGGACAAGGAGACGAAGCACCCGCGCATGCTGAAGACGGACGCGCCCATCGGCTACGGGGCCTCCGGCGGCGGCATCTTCAGCCTGGAGACGGGGCGGCTGCTGGCCATCGTGGAGGGCTACCGCACCGCGAAGGTGGACTTCGAGGTCGCCTCCCAGAACTTCAGCTTCGACGTGCCCATGCCCGGCGAGACGTTCGCCGCGCCCAGCGCCAAGGTGCGCGGCTTCCTCCAGGCGAAGGGCTTCGGCCGGCTCCTGGAGCGCTCCTCGGACGCGGAGGGTGCGGGGCCCCAGAAGACGGCGAGTCGCTGAGCCAACAGCCCCGGACCGAGAAATTGGTGCGGGCAGGATCCAGCGTTAGAGCTGCGGGTTCTTTCGCTGGAGGGTTCACGCGCATGTCCGCTCGGGGCAATTGGGATCAGTACTTCATGGACATCGCCCTGCAGGTGGCCACGCGCGCCACCTGCGACCGCAAGCACGTGGGCGCGGTGCTGGTGCGGGACAAGACCATCCTGTCCACCGGCTACAACGGCGCCATCCGCGGCCTGCCCCACTGCGATGAGGTGGGCCACATGATGGAGAACGGCCACTGCGTGGCCACCGTCCACGCGGAGGCCAACGCCATCATCCAGGCCGCGAAGAACGGCGTCGGAATCGACGGGGCGACCATCTACACGACCGCCAGCCCCTGCTGGCCTTGCTTCAAGCTGATCGCCAACAGCGGCTGCACCCGCATCGTCTTTGGCGAGTTCTACCGGGACCCGCGCATCTTCGAGTACGCGGCCCGGCTGGGCCTCCAGCTCGTGGGCCTGGGCGCCGCCGCGCAGCCGCCGTCACCGGCAACCGGGACCTGAGGGCGGACGCGCTGTCCGGGGGTGGACAACCCCTGGACACGCTGATCGCCCGGGATGGGGTTCCCGTTCGTTGAATGACACTTGTGAGCGCTCCTAAGTGGCTGTTCCGACACGGGAATTTTAGAACTCCGGCAAGAATTACCGACCCAGGGTTGACGATCCCAGGGGTGCTCCCTAAATCCTGGCCTCGGTAGGGCGGCGGCGGGGGTGGGGCGACGGAAATTCCTAGGAGTTCCAGGTGGTTAACTCATCTCTCATGGCCAGCAGTGTGCCTTCTGTCCAGGAAGTGTCGGACCCGGTGGTGGGCGCGGCCCGCTACGACGCGGTTCCGCCCTTGATGGACAGCCTGCTCCACGACGTGCGCAACCCGCTCAACGCGCTGGCCATCCACCTCGAGGTTCTCTCCGAGAAGCTCAAGGGCGAGTCCGGCCAGGTGCCGGCCACGCAGGAGAAGAACCTCAAGGCGATGCGCGAGCAGATCGCCCGCGTGGACGGCCTGCTCAAGCTCTTCTCGGACTTCATCGTGTTTCGCGGGGCGGGCCCCTCCGGGGACGCGCCGCTGTCGGACGCCACCGGCAAGGCCCTGGACGTGCTGGGCCATGAGAGCCGCCGGCGCCGCCTCCAGGTCCAGCGCCTCATCGAGCCGGACGTGCAGGCCCGCCTGGAGGACACCACCGAGCTGGGGTTCTTCCTGGTGCAGGTGCTGATGCGCGCCTTCCAGCGCGCGGAGTCCGGCGCCACCGTCGTCGTGTCGGTCCGCGCGGAAGGGCCGAGCGCGGTGCTGGAGGTGTCGGACGGCTCCTCGGCGCCCGAGCGGGCGACGGACACCGTGGCCGCGCTGACGCTCCGCTCGGCCCAGCTGGGCATCGAATTCGTCGTGGAGGCGGGGACGTGCCGCCTCGTGTTCCCGCGCGCCTGAGGTTCCCCCCTTCGGGCGCGGTCGGTCTTCCATCCGGTTTCATCACGCTTCATCGCAGTGGAGGTTTTCACCTTGGGCAGCGCACGAATCCTGGCCGTGGATGACGAACGTGAGACCTGCGAGGCCCTGGCGGAGATGCTGTCCGCCTGGGGTCACAAGGTCGAGACCGCGTTCGACGGGCATGACGCCCTCCGCAAGGCCGGTGAGTTCCGGCCCGACGTCGTCCTGTCGGACCTCGCCATGCCGGAGACGGATGGCCTGTGGCTCTTGCGCAACCTGCGCGACGAGCTGCCGGACTGCCCGGTGGTGTTCCTCACCGGCCGCGGCACCATCGACACCGCGGTGGAGTCCATCCGCGAGGGCGCCTACGACTTCATCGTGAAGCCGCTGGACACCGCGCGGCTCAAGGTCTGCATCGACCGCGCGCTGGAGAAGAAGGAGACGATGCGCGAGGTGCAGACGCTCCGGCGCCGCCTCAAGCAGCTGGGCTCCACGGACCTCATCGCCGGCTCCACCGGGATGCGCAAGGTCATCGAGATGATCGAGAAGGTGGCCCCCTCCAAGGCCAGCGTCTCCATCAGCGGCGAGTCCGGCACGGGCAAGGAAGTGGTGGCCCGCACGGTGCACAACCTGTCCCTGCGCCGCGACAAGCCCTTCATCGCCATCAACTGCGCGTCCATCCCCGCGACGCTGATTGAGTCCGAGCTCTTCGGCCACGAGCGCGGCGCCTTCACCGGCGCGGATCAGCGCCGCCCGGGCGTGTTCGAGATGGCCCACGGCGGCACGCTCTTCCTGGACGAGCTGGGTGAAATCCCCATCGACCTGCAGGCCAAGCTGCTGCGCGTGCTGGAGGAGGGCCGCCTGCGCCGGCTGGGTGGCAAGGTGGAGATCGAAGTGGACGTGCGCGTGCTGTCCGCCACGAACCGCGACCTGAAGCAGGAGATCAAGAACCAGCGCTTCCGCGAGGACCTCTACTTCCGCCTCAACGTGTTCCAGCTGCACCTGCCGCCCCTGCGCGAGCGCCGGGACGACGTGCCCATCCTGGTCCAGCACTTCGTGGACAAGTTCCGCGGGGACTCGGCCAAGCGCGTGTCCGGCGTGCACCCGGAAGCGATGGAGGTGCTCAAGAACTACGACTGGCCGGGCAACATCCGCGAGCTGCGCAACGCCGTGGAGCGCGCCGTCATCCTCTGCGACGGGGAGCTGATCACCCGCGAGCACCTGCCGCCCGACATGGCCGGCAAGAGCCCGGAGCGCCACACGTTCAAGCTGCCGTTCGGCCTGAGCCTGGACGCCGTGGAGCGCGAGTACATCCTGGGCAGCCTCCAGCGGAACGGGAACAACAAGGCCCGCACGGCGGAGGTGCTGGGGGTGAGCGAGAAGACGCTCTACAACAAGCTCAACCGCTACGCGGCGGAGAACCGGGCCCAGGGCACCCCGGGTGGTGGCAGCCCCCTGGGGGGACAGGGCAACGACGGCCCCATGAGCGCCAGCAGCTTCCTGACCCGCTGATCCGCACGCCGTCCCCCGGCCCGGCGCCCCGCGGCCGCTCGCCGCTGACCTGACGGGTAGGCAAGAAGGCCCGGATTCCGGGCCCTTGGCAGGGCTCCTGGAGAGCGCGCACGGGGCCGCCCCAAGCCGGTTTAAAGGGGCGGGGGAGGTCTCGAAAACCCCTGTCAATTCTTGACTTTTCCCCCCTGGACGGGGGATCCTCCGAGCCTCTCCCACCCGTTGGTGAGGGCCCGGCCGGGACGTTTCATTTCGGGCCACGTCCGCCCCCCATGGTGCGGTCGTCCGACGTGAGTCATCTGGGGTGCCGCCGGGGGGGCACAAGGAAGGCCACAACGCAATGAGCGACGCGCGAGTTCTTCACTTCTTCGGCGGCAAGGGCGGGGTCGGCAAGACCACGCTTGCGGCAGCGTACGCGGTGAGGCTCTCCGAAGAAGCGCCCAAGCACCGGGTGCTGGTCGTCTCGTTGGATCCGGTCCAGTCCCTGTCGGACCTCGTGAAGAAGAAGCTGCCGGCGAAGCCCACCAGGCTCCAGGCGGGCAAGGGCGAGGGCGGCCTCTTCGGCGCGGAGCTGAACCCGCCCGCGCTGCTCAAGCCGTTCCTGGCGGAGTACCTGCCGGCGCTGGCGAAGGCGGCGGTGAAGGGCACGCACCTGTCGGACGAGGAGCTGGGCAAGCTCTACCAGCAGGCGGTGCCCGGGCTGGAGGAGCTGGTGGCCCTCTTCCACGTGGTGGAGCTGCTGGAGTCCGGCGACTACGACCGCATCGTGGTGGACACGGCGCCCACCAGCCACACGCTGCGCCTGTTCGACATGCCGGCGCAGCTGCGCAAGTTCCTGGGCTTCGTGAAGGCCGGCCAGGACCGCGCCGCCCCGGCCCCCAGCGGCAAGGGCAAGAAGGCGGCCGCTGCCGCCGCGGCGGCGGAGGGCTCTGGCGGCTTCCTGGATCAGGTGGGCCAGAAGGCGGAGAAGCTGCTCGCGCTGCTGAAGGATCCGGCGCGCACGGCGTTCCACCTGGTGGCGCTGGCGGAGCCGGTGCCCGAAGCGCAGACGCGCATGTACTTCACCCAGCTGCGCGAGCGCGGGCTGCCGGTGACGGAGGTGGTGGTCAACCAGGTGGAGGACCACGAGGGCTGTCAGGCGTGCCAGGGCCGCCGCGGCCTGCAGGCGCCGCACGTGCGCAAGTACCAGGCGCTGGACAAGACCGTGCCCGTGAACCTGCTGGGCCGCCGCGAAGTGGCGCCCCGGGGGCTGGACGGGCTGAAGGAGTTCGCCAAGGAGTGGGCGGCGGGCAAGGAAACCAAGGCGCTGGAGTTCAGCGCGGCCGAAGGGCCTCCGGCGCTGGTGCGCGCCCCGTCCATGCCGCCCATCGCGGCGCCTCCGCTGCCGCCCACGCGGCTCATCTTCTTCGTGGGGCAGGGCGGGGTGGGCAAGTCCTCCTGCGCGGCCGCCGCGGCGGTGACGCTGACGGAGAAGGAGGGGCCGGTGCTCCTCATCTCCACGGACCCCGCGCACTCGCTGTCGGACGTGCTGCAGAGCCGGCTCACCGACACCGAAACCCAGGTGAAGGGCACCAAGGGCCTGTACGCGCGCGAGCTGGACATGGCGGGTTGGTTCAACGCCCTGCGCAAGCGGCTGAAGGAGAAGGCGGAGAAGGCCTTCGAGGGCGCGCCCAAGGCGGGCAACGACGTGCCGGCGGACCTGCTCTACCTGCGCAACCTGCTGGAGTGCGCGCCTCCGGGCATCGACGAGCTGGCGGCCATGTCCGTGCTGACGGACGCGCTGGTGCAGGAGCGCTTCAAGCGCATCGTGGTGGACTCGTCGCCGCAGGTGACGAACGTGCGCGTGGTGGAGCTGGCGGACACGGCGAAGACGTGGCTGGGCGCGCTGCACGGCATCCTCAACAAGCACCGGGCCAAGGGCCTGGGCGAGCTGGCGGATGACCTGGCGGCGATGCTCAAGCACGTGAAGCGCTTCGAGGACGCGCTGGCGTCCCCCAGCGAGTCGCGCTTCGTGGTCGTCACGCGCGGCGAGGACCTGGCGTCGTCCCGCACGGAGCGGCTGGTGGAGTACCTCAAGGAGAAGAAGCTCCAGGTGGAGCGGGTGCTCGTCAACCGCGTGGGCCCCAAGTCCACCTGCGAGAAGTGCGAGAACCGCCGCAAGCTGGAGCTGAACGCGGCCAAGGCCATGGAGAAGAAGATTGGCCTGCCCGTGACGATGGCGCCCGCGCTGGGCCGCCACCCCGCGGGGCTGCGCGAGCTGAAGGCGTTCCGCACCGCCTGGTACGCGCTGTCCGCGCCGCCGGCGAAGATCAAGGCGGCCTGAGTTTTTCCGCCGCGCCGGGCTCCTCTAGCGGGGGCCCGGCGACAGCAGGGACAGGGGCAGCCGGTGGGGATCCGCCCGGCGCACCTGGCCCAGCAGGTCCACGGCGGTCGCCTCGAGTGAGCGCACCGTCGGGGCCGCCGGCACCTTCAGGTGCTGATGGAGGACCCAGCCCGGACCCAGGAGCATCAGCGCCACCGCCGGCACGATGCACAGGGTCACCACCACGCTGGCTCCGCCCACCGTGCCCAGCACGCGCAGCATTGGTGACGCCTGGATGCGCGGGCGCTGCAGGGCCGCGAGGATGCGCGCGAAGAGGGCGCCGCCCACGAGCCCCAGCACCGTGGCCAGCCCCCAGCTCAGCCCACCCACCGGCGTGCCGAGCACCGGCTCCAGCAACTGGGGCGCCGAGGCTCCCAGCACGAAGGCGAGGATGACGGGCGCGACCGCGATGATGGCGACCAGCCCCCAGTGTCTGGCGTTGAGTTGGTGCACGGCTTCCCCCCCTCGGCTACCGGAGGAAGGTGGGCATCGGCAGGCAGGCGCGCCAGGGCGATGTCCCCCCGGACGCGGGTAGGCGTGCACGGGGCGTCACTTCACGGCGCCTCACCTCAGGCTTCGCACTCCGACGGGCTGTCGGTGAAGCCGCCCAGGGGCTCCGGGAAGGTGAGGGCGCCCGCCTCGCTGAGGGTGCCGGTGACGGGCGCGGCGTTGGGGAGCTTCACCTCCACCGTGCGGCCCTTGACGGTGTATCTGCCCGGCGTCCGGGACTCGCGGGGCGTGCCGGAGTCGTCCACGTCCCGCTTCCAGAGCTCCACGCGGCCCCCGCCCTGGAACTTCAGGGCGCGGGTGGTGCCGTAGACGCCCACGCCGGGGCCGTACCAGGACACCGCCCGCAGGAGGGCCGGCACGTCGGCCTCCTTTTCGGGCGTGCGGCCCAGCAGCTTCTGCCAGCCGAGCGTGTCCCGGATGACGTCCAGGTCCCGGTCCTCCTTCGCCCGCTGGAGGCGGCGCGCGTCCAGGCGCACGGCGGTGGTCAGCTTCTCCAGGATGACGTCGCGGTGGGCGCTGTACTCGCACACCTTGCCCTGCTTGCGCAGGACGCCCAGGGTGGCGGCGGCGTTGTAGTGGGCCAGGGCGTAGTCCGGGGTGGCCTGTGCGGCAGCCTGGAACTTCTCCAGCGCCTCCGGATAACGGCCGGACTGGTACAGCCGGAACCCCTGCGTGTTGAGGGCCCGGCCGGAAGGAGGCGTGGCCGGAGCGGCGGACAGCGTCAGGGCCAGCAGGGACAGGGCGAGGACCATGTTGCTCCAGACGGGCGGTCTCCCCGGACATTCCAGGGGGTGCGTAACCGCTTGCGCGTTGATTGGCCTGAACCCTGGTGCTAGTTCGGCGCCATGGCAACCGGCATTGGCTACGCGCTCGACTTCGAGCGCCCGCTCATCGAGCTGGAGAAGAAGATCGAGGAGCTGAAGGTCCTCTCCACCAGCGGAACGGTGGACTTCTCCTCCGAAATCTCCAAGCTGGAGAAGAAGGCGAAGAAGCTCCAGACGGAGATCTTCAGCGACCTGACCCGCTGGCAGATGGTGCAGCTGTCGCGCCACAGCTCGCGCCCGTACTTCCTGGACTACGTCCAGCACCTGTTCACGGACTTCTTCGAGCTGTGCGGCGACCGGCACTTCGGCGAGGACCCGTCCATCGTCGGCGGCTTCGCGCGCTTCGACGGCAAGACGGTGATGCTCATCGGCCACCAGAAGGGCCGCAACACGCGCGAGAACATGGCCCGCAACTTCGGCATGCCGCGCCCGGAGGGCTACCGCAAGGCGCGCCGGCTGATGGAGCTGGCGGAGCGGATGGAGAAGCCCATCCTCACCTTCGTGGACACGCCGGGCGCGTACCCGGGCATCGGCGCGGAGGAGCGCGGGCAGGCGGAGGCCATCGCCGTGAACCTGGAGGTGATGAGCCGGCTGCGCGTGCCCATCATCGCCACGGTGATTGGCGAGGGCGGCTCCGGCGGCGCGCTGGCCATCGGCGTGGGCAACCGCGTGCTGATGCTCCAGAACAGCGTCTACTCCGTCATCACCCCGGAGGGCTGCGCGTCCATCCTCTTCCGTGACGCCAGCAAGGCGGACAAGGCCGCGGACGCGATGCGCCCCACCGCGCCGGACCTGCTGGAGATGAAGATCATCGACGAGATGATTCCCGAGCCGCCGGGCGGCGCGCACCGCGATCCGGCCAAGACGGCGGAGACGCTGGGCAAGGTGCTGCGCAAGCACCTGGGCCAGCTGGCGGAGCTGAGGCCGGACGCGCTGGTGCGTGACCGCTACGACAAGTTCCGCGCCTTCGGCGTGTTCTCCGGCAAGTAGAGGTTCCTACCCCATGCGACCGCTCGTTCCTCCCTACGTCGAGACGCTCAAGGCCTACGTTCCGGGCAAGCCCATCGAGGAGACCGAGCGGGAGTACGGCCTCAAGGGCGTCATCAAGCTGGCCTCCAACGAGAACCCGCTGGGCCCGTCGCCCCGCGCGGTGGAGGCCATGCGCAACGCCGCCGCGCAGGTGAACCTGTATCCGGACGCCACCAGCTTCCACCTGGTGCGCAAGCTCGCCGCGCACCTGGGCGTGAAGCCGGAGGAGGTGGTGCTGGGCAGCGGCTCCAACGAGCTCATCGAGCTGTTGATGCGCACGTTCACGACGCCCGAGGAGGAGATCCTCCTGTGCAAGGGCTCGTTCCCCGCGTACCGCATCTCCGCGCAGGCGCACGGCCGCGCGTTCGTGGAGGTGCCCATGCGCGAGGGCTTCCGCTACGACCTGGAGGCCATGGCCCGCGCCGTCACGCCGCGCACGCGCATGGTGTTCCTGGCCAACCCGGACAACCCCACGGGCACGACGTTCGGGCGCAAGGACCTGGAGACGTTCCTCGCGGCGGTGCCGAAGGACGTGCTCGTCGTCCACGACGAGGCCTATGCGGAGTTCGTGGACTGGCCCGACTACGCGAGCGCCGTGGAGCTGTTCCACGCGCACCCGAACCTGGTGGGGCTGCGCACCTTCAGCAAGATCCACGGGCTGGCCGGCATCCGGCTGGGCTGCGCGGTGATGGACGCGAAGCTCGCGGGCTACGTGCACCGCACGCGCATGCCGTTCAACCTGACGACGGTGGCGCAGGCGGCGGGCATGGCCGCGCTGGAGGACCCGGAGCACGTGGAGCGCACGCGGGAGAACAACCGCGCGGGCCTGCGCTTCTACGGAGAAGCGCTGCCGAAGCTGGGGCTCACGCTGACGGACAGCCACGCGAACTTCGTCTTCGTGGACTGCCACCGTCCGTCCGGTGAGGTGTACGAGCAGCTCCTGCGCCGGGGCGTCATCGTGCGGCCCATGGCGGGCAACGGCCACCCGAACTGCCTGCGCATCTCCGTGGGCACGCCCGAGGAGAATGCCCGGTGCGTGGCCGCGCTGAAGGAGGCCCTGTCATGAGCACGCGTCCGTTCATCGTCGCCATCGACGGGCCGGCCGGTGCGGGCAAGTCCTCCGTCTCCAAGCTGCTCGCGCGGCGGCTGGGCTTCGCGCTGGTGGACACGGGCGCCATCTACCGCTGCGTGGCGCTGATGGCCTCGCGCGAGGGCATCGCCTTCGACGACGACGCGAAGCTGGGCGAGCTGCTCGGGCGCGTGCGCATCCACTTCCAGGTGGTGGGCGAGGAGAACCACGTCTTCCTGGGCGGCGAGGACGTGTCGTCGGAGATCCGCACGCCGCCCATCTCCATGGGCGCGTCGCAGGTGTCCGGGCGGCCGGTGGTGCGCGCGGGGCTGCTCGCGCTCCAGCGCCGGCTGGCCCTGGAGGCGGCGTCGGGCGCCATCCTGGAGGGCCGGGACATCGGCACGGTGGTGTTCCCGGACGCGGACGTGAAGTTCTTCCTCCAGGCGAACCCGGAGGTGCGCGCGCGCCGCCGCTTCGAGGAGCTGTTCCAGAAGGGCGTGGACAGCAGCCTGGAGGGCGTCCTCCAGGACCAGACGCGCCGCGACGCCGCGGACTCCGGCCGTGAGGTGGCGCCCCTGAAGCCCGCCGAGGACGCGGTGCACGTGGACTCCAGCAGCATGCCGCTGTCGGAGGTGGTGCAGTCGCTGGAGCTCGAAGTCGAGCGCCGCCGGGGCTCGCGCGGCGCCTGAAGTCGTCCCCGTCGCCTCCTAGAAGCTGACGCCGTCCGTGGCGGGGGCGGGCACCGTCATGGCCAGCCGGGCCTGGGTGCCGTCCTTCTCGTAGAAGCGGTGGTAGAGGTACAGGTCCGCCATCACCTGCTTCACGTAGCCGCGCGTCTCCCGGTACGGGATGGACTCCACGAACAGGTCCAGGGGCAGGCCGCCGCGCTCCTGCGTCCAGCGCACCGCCGCCTTGGGGCCCGCGTTGTAGGCCGCCGCCGCCAGCGCCGGGTGCGCGAAGCGCTTCATCAGCTGCGCCAGGTACCACGCGCCGTAGCGGATGTTGCGCTCCGGGGCGAACAGGTCCGCGGGCGCGGGCGCGGGCTCCGCCATCTTCTGGGCGATCTCCGTCGCCGTGGGCGGGATGATCTGCATCAGGCCGCGCGCGTCCGCCGCGCTCATGACCTCCGGCCGGAAGGCGCTCTCGCGCCGCATGATGGCCCACACGAGGAACGGATCCAGCGCCTGCCGCGTGGCCTCCGTCTCCACCGCCTGGGCGAACGCGCGCGGGTAGAACGCGGCCAGCGCGTCCGGTGCCTTCGCCCCGAAGGCCCGGCCCCACAGGTGACGCGCCGCCACGACGTGCGCGTGGCCGAACTCGCCCAGCTGCAAGAGCGCGTGCGCGAACGGCAGCGCCTGGTCCGGGCCGCGCAGGCCCGACACGCGCGACCGCACTTCATCCGCCGCGTCGCGGAAGAGGCCCGCGCGCGTCAGCGCCACCGCCAGCTCCAGCTCTGGCGGGCGGGGCAGGGTGAGCTGCTTCGGAGGCTGCGGGAAGGCCGCGGGCGGCGTGCGCCCCAGCTCGCGCAGCCGCTCCGTGGCGAGCAGCGCGTAGAACGACGCGGGCGCCGCGCTGATGACGGCTTCATAGGCGGGGCCCACCGTCGCCGGCTTGCCGCCGCCCAGCTCCTCCGTGCGCGCCTGCCAGTAGCGCGCCTGCGGCGCCATGCTCGTCTTCGGGTACGCGGTCACCAGGTCGTCCAGCGCCTGGCGTGCCTTCGCGTACTGCTCCAGCCGGATGTGCGAGAGGGCGCGGAACCACATCGCCTCGTCGCGGCGGCGCGAGCCCTTGTAGCGCTTCTCGTAGTCCGCGAAGGACTTCGCCGCGTCCTCGAAGCGGCCGCCCTGCAGGTCCAACCACGCGGCGAAGAACGCGCCTTCCTCACCGGCCGCTTGAGAGGGGTAGGCCTTGTCCAGCGCCGCCATCAGCTTGCGCGCCTTCTCGTTGTCGTCCGACTTCAGCGCCCGGCGCGCCACCACCAGCGCGGCCTCCGCGGCGATGGCCGGCGGCCCCTTGCGCGCCACCGCGAGCGCCTTCTCCGCCTCCTCGCGCTTGCCTCGCGCGAAGAGCACCTGCGCGCGCAGGAGCGCCACCTGGGCCTGGGCGGGCGCGCCCTTCACCAGCCCCCGCTTCTCCGCCGTGACGAGCTCCTCCTCGGCCCGCGTCGCCGCGCCGTCGGAGAGCAGGCCCCGGGCGCGCTGGAGGTGTTCGGGCAGGGTGAGCTTCACCGCGGGCTTCAGCGCGGCCAGCTGCTCCAGCGCCTCGTCCGCGTAGGGGTGGGTGGGGAAGCGCAGCGCCACCGTCTTCAGGTCCGCCCTCAGTCCCGCGGCGTTGCCGGTGGCCGCGCGCGTCTGGGCGCGCTGGAAGAGCAGCTCCGGGGTGGGCTGCGCCGCCGCCGCGGACTCCAGCACCGGGGCCGCGTCCTTGGGCCGGTGTGCGTCCAGGAGCGACTCACCCAGGCGGGCGCGGGCGCGCACGGCCAGGGCCGGGGAGGCCTTCTCCAGGGCCCGCTCGAAGTCCTTCGCCGCGCCGTTGGGGTCGCCCGCGTAGAAGCGCGCCTGGCCCAGGTAGAAGGCGTGGAAGGCCTCCAGGGGCGCGGGGGGCGCGTGGCGGGTGAGCAGGTCCCGCGCCTGGACGGCGTCCCCGTCCGAAAGGACGAGTGTCCCGGCGAGCAGGCCCAGGCGGCCCGCGTCCGGGCACTTCGCCTGCTCGCAGGCGGTGAGCTCCGCCCGGGCGAGCGACGCCGCGTCGGACCGGTGCAGGCGGACGGCCTCCAGCGTCGCCGGGGACTGCCCCAGCGCCACCCCCGTCACCCAACCCGCCACCCAGCCGGTCCAACTCATGGGATTCTTCCTTTCACTTCGCGGCCTTGCGGCTTCGGAACGAGAGGTTCGCAGTCGACATTCCCCACCAGGTGGGCGGGGGTCGGTTTGACAGTCGGCCCGACAAGTCCTAGATCCCGCGCCCACGGGCTGGTCCCGCGGGGTTGTCGGCCCGTTGCGCCATCCGGAGGGAATCCTTACGTTGCGCCGCCGTTGAGCGCTACTCCGGACCGCCGTCGTGTCAGGAAGACCTGTCGTCGGTAGCACCTGCTCGTTCACAGACCTCGGGGGGGGAAACAGCTCATAGGGGAGGCTCCATGAAGCCGTGTCCATCCGATCTGCCGCAGACCATCAATCCCGAAGCAGGCCCGAAGCGGGCAGGCGTCGAGACGCATCGCAATCTGAACTGCAACCACTACGACAACTGCCTCGATGAGGCCGTCCGTCGCGGCTGGCAGTCGTTCACGTGCATGAAGTGCCCGATGTACGCCAACCTCGCTCCTCCGCAGATGGGGCTGGAGGCGTACGCCACGCAGCGCCGTCCTGTCTAACCGGGACGTCTGACATGGGGCCCGTTCCACCGGGCCCGCGCGAGCTTGCACCCGGTCACGCCCGAAGCCCGGTCGTGGCCGGCGTCCGCGTCGGCGTTCCTCTTTCGAAGCCAGCGCTTCAGGGGACCGCGGCGTAGATGACGGCCACCCAGTACTGACCCTGGCCGAAGCGCTTGGAGTCGCCCCGCACCAGCCCCACACCCACCCGGGTGTAGGTGGCGGTGGCCAGGCTGCGTGACTCCGGTACGGCGCCCGGGTCGCCCACGACGAAGAAGTCCACCGAAGCGGTGCCCGCGTCCGGCAGCGCGGAGAACACGCGCTCGTGCAGCGGGGACGGGTCTCCGTCTCCGGCGGTGGGCTCGTCCTGCGCCAGCGCGCGCCGGGCGTGGTCCCGAGCCAGCCGCTCCAGCGCCTCGCTGCGCGCCAGGGGCGGCAGCTTGAGCGTGGCGCGGTGCCGGGACAGGGCGTCGTAGACCTCCGACACCGGGTCCACCGTGAGCGCCGCGCCGGGCGAGGCCGCGGTGAAGACCTCCGTGATGATGGCCTGGTCGCGGCCGTCCACCTTCTGGAACGCCACGCCCACGCCCATGAAGCGGAACGCGGGGTCCATCAGGTTCTTGCGGTGGCCGGGGCTGTGCTCGATGCCGAAGTGCGCCGCGAGCGGGCCCGCCGCCAGCCCCAGGTTCTCTCCGGCGCGCACGTAGCGCGTGCCCTCCGGGAGGCGGCGGGTGAGCGTGGAGCCGTCCGGCGCGATGTGCGCGAAGAAGCCCTCCGTCGCCATGCGCGTGCTGTAGCGCAGCGACACGTCCTCCAGCGTCGGATCCGGCGTGAGCTCCGGCAGCTGGTACGCTCGGCGCAGGGTGTTGATGCGCTCGTAGAGGGCGGTGCGGGCCTCGGCCTGCGTGGTGGGTTCGCGCTGCGACGCCTGTCCGCCGCGCGCGGAACGGGCGCCCACCTGCACGAGGAACAGCGACGTCACCTCCGGCCCCGCGCTCGCCTGGCCCACCACCTCCACGGTGTAGCTGCCGGGGGTGTCGAAGCTCACCAGGGCGCAGAAGCCGTTGGTGCCGGTGGGCGCGCGGCTCAGGGCCACGGCCTCCACCTGTCCATCCGGCCGGGTGACGAAGACCTGCGGGCTGCGCAGCGGCGACACGAGCCGGCCGCACACGCGCTTCTCCGTCCCGGCCTTGGCGAGGGTCCGGGGGAAGGGGAGCACCTCCGCCTTGCGGTCCGCGACGAGCAGCACCAGCGCGGCGCGCTCGCCCAGGAAGGCCACGCCCACGCCGAAGTGGCTCACGCGCTCGTCGTTGAAGTCCGTGCGGGCGAGGAACGTCTCGATGGCGTGCGCGTGCACCCAGGCGCGGATGACCAGCGCCTTCGGGGACGGATCCGCGGCGCCCGAGTCGCTGACCGCCTCCGTCAACGTGAGCAGGTCCGGGGCGCCGGTGGTGAACTCGCTGAGTGCCTCGCGCGCGAGCCTCCGGGCCGCGGCCTCCAGCGCCTTGTCGCTCGTGGGGGCGCGGCGGCCCACGCGCTCGAACTCGCGCAGCACGTGCAGCCGGGCCCGGGCCTCCTGGGCCTGGGGCGTCTCCTCCGGGGCAGGGACGGAGACGGAGGCCACCTCCGGGGACGGCGGCGCGGCGGACGCGGGCAGGGCGGAGGCGCCCGCGAGCAGCAGGCCCAGGAGCGCGCGCTTCATCGCGACTCCAACTGGAACGCGAGCGTCTTCACGGTGCCGGCGCCCAGCTTCTCGTTGAGCCGCTCGCGCAGGGAGTCGGCCTGGCGGGAGAGGACCTGGGCCCACTCGGCGCTCTCCACGGAGATGATCAGCGTGCTCCCGTCCAGCTGGTGCGGCCGGCTGTGGCGCGCGATGTGCTCTCCCACCGCGGCGGTCCAGAGCGGCATCAGCGACGATGCGCGGCCCGACTCGCCCGCCAGGCGCGCCAGCACCCGGGGCAGCAGGCTCTCCAATGTCTTTGGTTCACCACGCGCCATCGTCGGTCCGATTCTGGAACCCCTGGCGACGGAAGCCAACCGACACTTGCCTGCCCGCCCGTCTGATTCTTCCGGGGCCTCGGTTCCAGGTGTCCGGCGAAAGGGGGTTCCGCCGCCATCGCCGGTCGCGTCGCGGCCCTTCCCCCTGTAAGGTCGGGGCAAGGCCGGTCCCCCTCGGAGTCCCCATGCGTTCCATCCCCCACCCGGTCCGGTCCCCCGGCCTCGTGCTCGCATGCCTGCTGGCGTGCGCCATGGGCTGCGCGATGTCCGACATGGATGCGCCGTTCATCCATGGGGGCAGGACGGACGCCTCCTGCACGGTGGATCAGGACTGTGGGGATCCGGCGCTGTTCTTCTGCAACACCGCCCTGTCGCGCTGTGAGCCCGCGTGCCGGACGGACCTCGAGTGTTCGGTGAAGCGCCGCGGGGAGCTGAACGCCATCGCCGCCTGTGAGTCCCAGGCGCTGGGCTGCCGCTGTGACGCCAGCCGCTGCGTCCCCGCGCTCTGCACCGGAGACAGTGACTGCGAGGACGGGGAGCTGTGCCGCGACGGCGCCTGCGGGCCGCCCCCGCCGTCGTCCAGCGTCGAGTCCTGCCGCGTGGTGCCCGAGCGCATCATCGCGCCCGTGGGCACGACCCTGCGCTTCGAGGCCTGGGTGTCCGATGCCACGGGCCAGCCCTTCGTCCCGCGCAACGGGCTCACCTGGTCCGCCGTGTCGGCGCGCGTGAAGGGCGGGGGCACCGGCTCCGGGGCCACGTTCACCCTGGAGACGGCGGGCGCGGAGGAGGAGGCGGTGGAGGCCCGGGTGGGCACCGTCGCGTGCCGTGCGCGCGTCACCGTGCTGCCCCCGCATACGGCCTCGGGGCAGGTGCGGGTGGTGGTGACGGACGCGCTCTCGGGGTACCCCGTCGAGGGGGCCTCGGTGGTGGTGGCGGACGCGCTGGGCGGCGTGACGGCGAGCGGGTCCACGGACGCGCAGGGCGTGGCCGTGCTCGTGTCCCGGAGCGATTCGACGGTGTCCGTCTTCCACCCGGACTTCGGCTACCTCACCGTGGCGAACTACGACATGACCGGATCGAGGGACCTGCGGCTGCCGCTGCGCCGCAACCCGGCGGACCGCGTGGGCGGAGTGAACGCCCGGTTCACCCACCTCGCGCCCGTGGGGACGGGCGGCGCGCTGGCCCTGGGGATGGCGGGCCTGTCCGTGCCGGGCCTCCCGTCCGAAGCGGCCCCCGCGCAGGTGCAGGGGCCCGACCGGAGCGTGGAGCTTTCGCTCAGGGGGGTGATGCGTCCGTTCCAGCTGCCCGCGAACGTCTGGGTGAGCGGGCTGGGCGTCCTTCCCCAGGAGTCCGTGGAGGTGCCGGGCCTCGCCGGGGTGTGCGACACGGCGCTCGCGGACGGAACGGATCCGGAGACGGCCACGCGCTCGGGGACCTGTGGCACCCGCACCGCCTGGGCGCTCACCGTGCAGGTGCCGTCCGGCGAGCTGCCGGCGGGGATGATGGATCCGGGCACGGATCCGCTGGTGCTCCTGGCGCGCGCGCTGCCGCAGTCGGGGAGGTTCTCCTCCGCCGTCCAGCGCGACGTGCGCTTCCCCCTGTATGCGCCGACCGAGGGGAAGCTTCCGCCCCACGGGCCCGTCACGTCGCTGGACTTCCAGCAGGTGCCGCTGGCCTTCCCGTTCGTGGTGCGCGTCCCGCCGCTCCCGCGCTTCCGCGACAGCTACCTGTGTCGCGCGCTGGTGGTGGGTTCAGTGACCGCGCCCGGACAGGGCACGGTGCCGCTGGGCCTGGGCGCCGCCGTCAACGCCAACCCGGTGGATCCGAACACGGACACGCAGCCCCTGTTGTCCTCGCCGGGCCTGGTGCGCGTGCGCATGGCGCCGGCCCATCACGGCCTTGAGGGACAGCCGTACCGGCTGGTCGCGGTCGCGTCGTCCGGAGCGCTGGGCGGCGAGGAGCCCGTGGGCCTGGCCACCAGCGCGGTGATGACAAAGCTGGACGCGCCCCGCTTCGATCCGGAGGGCCTCCAGCCGGTGACGCTCGGGGACATGTTCCTCGGCGTCCCGGTGGGCGCCCGCTACAACCCGGACGCGTCGCCGTGGCACGGCCTGCTGCCGCGCGAGTGGCGCATGGACAGCTCCCTGCTGGGCGCGACGATCGTGCGCGCGACCTTCACCAACGCTGCCGGCCGGCGCTGGACGGTCTGGGTGGACAGCCGCCGGTCCGTGACCGGCGTGCGCCTGCCCGTGCCACCCTCGGGGATGGAGGACCGCACCTTCCAGGGCGACACGGAGGGCTCGCGCGCGTCGCTGTCGGTGGAGGCGTTGAACGTGGCCATGTCCGAGGGCCGTTCGATGAACCTCTCCGCGCTGGCGGAGACCGGGGGCATGGCACCCGAGCGGCTCGCCGAGTCGGTGCTCGCCGCGTCCACGCTGAACTACGGCCGGCCCCAGGTGACGTGGCTGGCGCCCGCCGAGGGCGCGTCGCTGGCTCGCGGCGCCACCGTGCGCGTGCGGGTGGACGGCTTCCAGGTGGGGACGGACGCCGCCAACGGCGACGAGGGTGGGGTGCTGCTCACCGTGCGCGATGGCGGCCCGGGCTGCGACCTGTCGGTGGTGCGCGGCGACGTGGCCACGCATTCGGGCGAGGTGGAGCTCTCCCTGCCCACCGCCTGCTCCGGGGCGGAGGTCACGCTGGTGGCGTCGCTGGTGGACGGGCTCGGGCTGCCGCTGCGCCCCTCCGTCAGTGCCGCCCGCACGGTGCGGGTGCCCTGACGTGCTGGGGTGTCAGTGCGTCTGCGACCTGGCGGGGCACCCGTTCCGGCCGTGAATTCGCTTTCGCGAATTGCGCGGTGATACGTTTCGCTCCATGGGCCAGAAGGAGACGGTCGTCACCGTCATCTCGAAGATCTCCGAGCGCCCCGTCAACCTGGACGCGGCGCTGGTGGTCATCTACGGCCTGGACCTGGGCCGCAAGTACGACCTGGCGCGTGAGGAGACGCTGATCGGCCGGTCGTCCAAGGCGGACATCCAGATTGATCAGGAGGCGGTGAGCCGCAACCACGCGCGCATCACCAACACCACCAAGGGCGTGCGCATCGAGGACCTGGGGTCCACCAACGGCACGTTCGTCAACGACGACGTCGCCTCGTCGGCGCGGTCGCTGCAGAACGGCGACCTGGTGAAGATTGGCCGCACCATCTTCAAGTTCATCGCGGGCGGCAACATCGAGGCGGCGTACCACGACGAGATCTACCGGCTGACCACCATGGACGGCCTCACGCAGATCTACAACCGCCGCTACTTCGACGAGCAGCTGGACCGGGAGATCTCCCGCAGCCGCCGCTACGAGCGCGTGCTGTCGCTGGTGATGTTCGACCTGGATCACTTCAAGGACGTGAACGACACGTACGGGCACCTGGCGGGGGACTCGGTGCTCAAGCAGCTGGCGTCCACGGTGCGCACGCGCATCCGGCGCGAGGACGTCTTCGCCCGCTACGGCGGTGAGGAGTTCGCGCTGCTCCTGCCGGAGATCAACCTGGCCGGCGCCCGTCAGCTCGCGGAGAAGGTGCGCAAGCTGGTGGAGCGGCAGCGCTTCGAGTTCGACAAGCAGGTCATCCCCGTCACCCTGTCCATGGGCGTGGCCACGCTGGAGCCGCAGCACCGCGAGCCCGCGGACCTGGTGCGCACGGCGGACGAGCACCTCTTCGCGGCGAAGAGCCAGGGGCGCAACCGCATCTGCGGCTGACGCCCCCGGGGGACTGCTCGAAGCTTCAGCCCGTGAAGACGGAGCGGCGCTCGCGCAGCAGGGCCTGGAGCATGCCCTGGATGGACTCGCGGGTGCGCTCGGTGAGCCGCTGCACCTCGCCCAGGTCGTCCGCGGCCTCCGGCGGCAGGCCCTCCATGGTCAGCGGCTCGCCGAAGCGGATGGTCCACTTGGCGGGCAGCGGGCCGGGCGCGGTGAGCGGCAGCGACGGGAACCCAAGGAAGCCACCGGGGAGGCGGCCCAAGAGCGGCGACGTCTCCTCCGCGCCGACGATGGCCACCGGGACGATGGGCGCGCCGGTGCGCAGCGCCAGCTTCACGAAGCCGCCGCGGCCGAAGCGCTTGAGGCGGTAGCGCTCCGCGAACGGCTTGCTCGCGCCCTGGTAGCCCTCCGGGAAGACGACGAGCGGCCGGTGCTCGTCGAGCAGCCGCAGCGCGTTCTCCGGCGAGGCGCGCACGGCGCCCAGGCGGTTGAAGAGCGTGCCGAGCATGGGCGCGTGGAAGACCTGATCCTCCACCAGCCAGCGGGCCTCGGGCAGATCCGGGCGCTCCCGCAGCAGCGCCTGCGCCATCACGAGGCCGTCGTAGGGCAGGGCGCCGGAGTGGTTGGCGACGAGGATGGAGGCGCCGCGCGGCACCTGATCCACGCCCTCCACGGAGACGCGCCAGTACTGCTCGTAGAGGAAGTCCAGGACGGGCTGGAGGCTGTCCACCAGGCCCGCGTCCTTGCCGTAGTCATCCAGCCGGCTGCCGCCGCCGGTGCCCAGGCTGGTGCGCATGGCCTCCATCAGGCCATGCATGGCGCCCACGGCGCGGCCCAGGCCTTCGCTCGCGAGCGCCTGTCCGGCGATCTCCTTCGCCAGGGAGAACATGCCCGCGGCGCGGCCCGCGAAGCCGGACGGCGGGGCCGGTTCTTCCGGGCGGTCGAAGCCCCGCGCATCCCGCTCCGCTTCCTCCGCGAGGGGCGCCTCGCCGGGGTCGCTCACGAGCGACAGGGGCCGGCGGCTGGGGGGCAGCTCGTCGTGGGACTCGTCGGGCAGCTCCACCTCCGGCTCCACGTCCGTGCGGGCGGCGCCTTCGATGATGGAGACGGAGATGTGCACGCCGTTCTCCTCGACGCGCTCGACGCCGGTGACCCGGTCGTCCTCGTCCGGGTCCTCCGGCGCGGCCATGCCCTCCGGGTCGCGGCGCCAGGCGTCAGCGGTCCAGAGGTCCCCGGTGTCCTCGGGAGGAGGCATGTCCTTGGGGTCGCGGACCCAGGCGTCGGTGGGCCAGCCCTCCTCGGCGCCTTCGCCCTCGTCCAGGTCCCGCGCGTCGCGCTCCTCGGCGGAGGGCAGGGCGCGCTCCTCGGGGCTGGTGGCGTTGCGGTCCAGCACCTCGTCCACGGCGACGCCCGCGGTGGCCTCGGCCACCTGGGTCGCGACGGCGGTGGCCACCTCCCGCTCGGCGGCGTCGCCATTGCCTTCGTCCAGCACCTGTTGCACGGCGGACTCGGCCACCTCGGCGACGAGCTCCGTCGCGAGGACGCGCTCGATGTCGCGGTCCGGACCCTGGCGTCCCTCGAACAGCTCGTCCACGGCCGTCTTCGCCGCGGCCTCCGCAGCGTCCGACGCGAGGGCCTCCGTCAGGGCGCGGTCCACCTTGCGCTCCTGGGGACGCGAGGCGTGCACCTCGTCCGCCAGCACCTGGGGCCGCGACGGCCGGGGCTCGGCGGCGGGGCCCGGCACGGAGGGCTCGCGCAGGGGCGAGACCTCCTCGCTGGCGGGATGCTGGCCCGAAGCGTGTGCGTCCTGCGCTGGCGGGCGCCCGCTCCTCGCCCCGGAGTCATGCTCCACGTCGCGCGCGTCCTCTTCATGCCGCGCACCGCCGCGTCCATTCGCGCGGGCCTCGAACATGTGGACCTTGGCCGCGGGCGTCTTCGGCGCCGCGGCGGCCTTCTTCGCCTCCGCGGCCTTGCCGCCCTTGGGCGCCTTCGCCTGGGCGCCGGACTTCGACGCGCCTCCCCTGGCGCTCTTCGACTTGCCCGCTGGCTTCGCACCCTTCGCGGACTTCGACGCCGCGGACTTCTTCGCGGCCTTCGGGTTGGCCGCGTCGTCCTTCACCTCGCCCGTGCGAGGCGCGGCGCCCCGTTGGAAGGGATCATTCCCGAGGACACCCTTGGTCATGACTGGCTCCTTCTGAGCGCCGAGGCGGCGTCCCTGACATGGTGGAGGGGCACGAACCCCAGCGCGGACTCGGCGCGCTCCCCGTCCGCGACCCAGGAGTAATGCATGTAGTCGAGCAGGGCCACCGGCAACGTGCCCGCCCCCACCACCCCGAGCGCGCGAAGTGCTCCACGAAACAACGGCCCCGGCAGGGGGAGCGGTTGCGCGCCCGCCTGGCGGATGAGCCCTGACAGGGGCAACACCCCGCGCCCCACGACGTTGAACTCTCCCGCGGCCTCCGCGCGCAAGGCCAGGTGCAGGGCTCGGCCCGCGTCCTCCTCGTGGATGGCCTGCCAGAGCGGGTCGAATCCCAGAAGCGTGGGCACCACCGCGTGCGACAGCAACCGCGTCGCCGGATTGTCCAGGCTCGGGCCGAGCAGGGGAGCGAAGCGCAACACCAGCGTGCGGGTGTCGGGGTTGCGCTCGCGGAAGGCCCGCACCTGGCCCTCCACCTCCACCTTGTCGTTCACGAAGCGGCTGTGCGGACAGCCGAACAGCGGCGAGCCCTCGCGCAGGAGCGCCGGGTTGTTGCCCCGCGCGCCGTACGTCGCCGTGAGCGACGGCACCACCAGCCGGGGCAGCCGGGCGCGGCCCACCGCCGTCAGCACGTTCATGGTGCCGATGACTTCCAGTTCGTGCGCCAGCGGGCCGTTGAGGATGGGCCCGAAGAGGAACGCCAGGTGGAAGAGGGCGTCCACGGGGCGCTCGGTGAGCGCGTCCGTCAGCTCACCTTCCGCGTCGTAGCGGGTGAGGTCCACGCGGTGGAACTCCACCTTGCCCGTCCCCTGAGGCTCCTTCGTGTCCAGCACGAGGATGCTCTCCACGCCGGGGTCCGCTTCCAGCCTGGGCAGGAGCAGCCTGCCGTAGTCGCCATTGGCGCCTGTCACCGCGATGCGCATCGGGCCCTTGCCTGCTCGGATCACTTCCATTCGCAGGGGCGGGTGTTAGCCCAGCCGTCCGGGAATGTCAGCCGAGTGCGCCCGTGATGTTCTGGACAACGTCATCCAGGTGGCGGAGGGTGGTTGATCGCCATGTCCCGAATCGCGCGCCTGAGCGACGTGCTCATCAACAAGATCGCCGCCGGTGAGGTGGTGGAGCGCCCCGCCTCCGTGGTGAAGGAGCTGTGCGAGAACTCGCTCGACGCTGGCGCCCGCACCGTGCGCGTGGAGCTGGAGGCCGGCGGGGTGGGGCGCATCACCATCTCCGACGACGGCCACGGCATGAGCCGCGAGGACGCCACGCTCTGCCTGGAGCGCCACGCCACCAGCAAGCTGCGAGAGCTGGACGACCTCTTCCACATCGACTCCATGGGGTTCCGGGGCGAGGCCATCCCCGCCATCGCCTCCGTGTCCCGCTTCACGCTGCACACCGCGGAGCCGGACGCGCACGAGGGCACGAAGGTGTCAGTGGAGGGCGGAGGCGCGCCCACGGTGGAGGACGCGCCGCCCCGCGTGGGCACGGTCATCACCGTGGAGGACCTGTTCTTCAACGTGCCCGCGCGCCGCAAGTTCATGCGCCAGGGCGCCACCGAGCTCAAGCACTGCGAGGAGGCCGTGGTGCGCCTGGCGCTCGCGCACCCGGAGGTCGGCTTCTTCGCCTCGCACGAGGGCAACGAGCTCTTCTCCAGCCCCGCCGCCGGACATGATCCGCGCGAGCGCATCGCCGCGGCCCTGGGCCCCGCGTCCTTCCCGCACCTGTTCCCGGTGGAGGAGCGCCGGCTGGGCGTGGTCGTCACGGGCTACCTCGCGTCGCCGGAGTACACGCTGCCCAACGCGCGCGGCCTCTACACCTTCGTCAACCGCCGCTACATCCGCGACCGCGGCCTCATCAGCACCGTGCAGCGCGCGTTCCAGGACTTCCTGCCCGCGGGCCGCCAGCCGGTGGTGGTGCTGCACATCGACGTGGAGCCCGCCGCGGTGGACGTCAACGTGCACCCGCAGAAGATGGAGGTGCGCTTCGCGGACGCCCGGGGCGTGCAGGACGCGATCAGCGCCGCCCTCTCACGCGTGCTGCGCGCGGCCCCGTGGCTGGGCTCGCCGGAGGAGCAGGCCGCGAACCCGCAGCCCCGCGACGCCGCGCACTACGCGCACGCCGTGGAGCGCTTCCTCACCCGCGCGCAGGAGGCCACCTGGGGCGCGCCGCTGCCCACCGCGATGGACGCACCGGGAGGCTCGACGCCCGCGCGCCCGCTGACGCCGTCCTACTTCACGCCGAACGGTGGAGCGCAGGGCAGCGCGTTCCCCGGTCCGTTCCAGGGCCCGCAGGTGCCGGGCCGCACGCTCGGGTTCGGCGAGGCGCAGCCGCAGCTCAACGAAGCTCCGCCCCCGGGCTACTTCGCGGCGCTGCGCCCCATGGGCCTGCTGGGCAGCCGCTTCCATGTGTGTGAAGGCCCCGGCGGCACGCTGGTGGTCTTGGATCCGCACGCCGCGCTGGAGCGCGCGCGCCTCACCGCGTACCTGCGCCGGCTGGAGGACGACACGAAGGCGCCGCCTCCGTCGCTGTTCGGCACCACGGTGGACCTGTCCCTGGCGGCGGTGAAGGCGCTGGTGGACGGCCGCGAGGCGCTGCTCAAGCTGGGCGTGGACGTGGAGCCCTTCGGCGGCACGGCGCTCGCGCTCAAGTCGGTGCCGGCGGGCCTGGAGGGCGTGGACCCCCGCGCGCTCCTGGAGGCCCTGTCGCGCGCGTTGCCTCCGCGCAGCGCTCCGCTGGACGTGACGAGCCTGGCGGAAGCGGTGCGCGTGATGGCCTGTCACGCCGCGCGCCGCGCGTCTTCTTCGCCGCTCACCGACGCGCAGCTGCGCGCGCTGCTGGGCGAGTTGGATCGCGCGGACTTCACACCCCCGTGCACGCACGGCACGGTGGTGGTGCTGGAGATGCCGCTGCTGGAGCTGGAGCGGCGCGCCCGTTGACGGCTCAGGCCTTGGCCTTCGCCTCGACCTGCGCGCGAAGCGCTTCTTCCTTCGCGCGATGCTCGCCGGTGGGGTCACTGGGCGCGAAGTCCTCCGCGGAGTACACTTGGCGCACCTCCACCTGTCCGTCCTTGAAGGGGACGCGGCGGGCCCAGGCGATGGCCTCCTCGCGCGACTTCACCTCGATGATCCAGAAGCCGGCGACCAGCTCCTTCGTCTCCGTGAAGGGGCCGTCCGTCACCGTGGAGCCCGTGGCGGAGAACGTCACGCGCGACCCCTTGGAACTCGGGTACAGCCCTTCCCCCGCGAGCAGGATGCCGGCCTTCACCAACTCCTCGTTGTACTTGCCCATCTCGCCCAGCTCCTCCGAAGAGGGGAGGCGACCGGTCTCGCTTTCGTTGCTGGCCTTGACGATCATCATGAAGCGCATGGGGAAATCTCCTGGAACGTCGGGTTCAAAATGGCGACGAATGGTAGTGCGCGAAATCGACACGGCAGGGGACGGACCGGAAAGTTGACGCGGCAAGGTCCCCGGATACGGTGTGCGACACGCCTGTAGCACCGGGCCGCGAGCGCCCGTGCCGGCAGAAAGCCCCGGGATCCGCGCCTTGATGCTCCGCCGTCTGCCGCTCGTCTTCGCCCTCGCCACCGCGCCCACCCTCGCTCTTGCCCAGGAAGGCGATTGGAGCGCGGGGCGGGCTCCCACCGACCTGGACGGCGTGGGCCGCATCACCGTGCAGGCCGGCTACCGGCTCACCTCCAACGGCACGCTCTACGACGCCTGGTATGGCGCCAAGGGGCCAGGCAACGGCCTGGAGCGCGCGCCGGAGTCCTCGGGTGGGCCCCTGGGCGTGGCCACGTTCGCGTACGCGATGTCGGACCTGGTGGAGGTGGGCATCGACCTGTTCGGCACCGCGCAGACGCTGCGCCTGTCCGAGCCCGGGCCCGACGGCACCACCGTGTCCCGCAAGGTCAGCACCGTGTCGTACGGCGCGCTGCTCGGCGTGCGCTTCCAGGGCGTGCTCGACATCGGGCCGCAGGGGCTGATTCCCTCCGCGGGCGTGCTCACGGGGCCCGCGGTCATCTCCTCGACGCGCGAGGGCTCGTCCATCCAGGAGCGCGTCTCCCAGGCCTGGGTGGGCTCGCTCGGCGCCACGCTCCGCCTGTCCGCGGAGTGGGGCATCACCGCCGAGTACCGCTTCATGCTCCTGCGCGGCCCCGTGGAGTCCCCGGACGCCGAAGCGTTCAAGGGGCCCTTCAGCTTCAGCCACGGCGGCAACTGGTTCGCGCTCGGGGTGACCTACGCGTTCCCGCCCAATCCGTCCCGCCCGATGGCCTCGTTCTAGAGGCTCGGGAAAGTTCCAACACGAAAGCAGGCGAGCGCGCGGAGCAGGGACTTCCGGGGAATGGTGGGCACCAAGGGCCCTGTTGGGGAGCGGAAAAAGAACCCGCCCCTCATCCCGGAGAGTCCCCTAGCATGCGTGAGTCGGCCGAAGTCATTTCCGGTCCCAGAAAGATGTCCATGGCCCCCTCTGAACAACCGAAGACCGACGTCGAGAAGGAACTCTCCGAGCTCCGCCGCGAGGTCATCGAGTCCCGCAACCTCGTCATCAAGACGGACAACCTGCTGAAGAACCTCCACGCGGAGGTGAAGGCGGTCGGCAAGCGTCACGAGGACTTCCAGAAGCGGCAGTGGCTCTCCTCGGCGGTGGCCTACGCGCTCTTCGCGATCCTGGCGGTCGGTGGCGCGGTGCTGGTGAACGGCGCGCGCAGCTCCAGCAACACCAACGAGCGCGAGCGGCTGGAGAAGCAGGTGGCGGACCTCTCCACGCAGCTGGAGAAGCAGCGCGCGGACACCACCGCGCACCTGACGGCCCAGCGCGCCGCGAACGAAGTCTACAAGATGATGACCACGCTGCCGGGTGACGAGCGCCTCAAGGGCATCGACGCGCTGGTGAAGCTGGACACGCAGAAGCTGTCCACGCTGGAGCGCCAGGCGCTCAACGACCGCGCCGCCTTCCTGCGCCGCGAGACGGGCGACGCGGCCTTCGAGCGCGGGAAGATCGCCTTCCGCAAGAACGAGATGCCCGCCGTGGTGGAGAACCTGTCGCGCTTCCTGGCCATGAACCCGCAGGAGTCGGACGCGCTGGACGCGTCCTTCTTCCTGGGCACCGCCTACAACCAGCTGCGTCAGCACGACAAGGCCGTGCCGCTGCTGGCCCGCTTCGTGGAAGGCGACAAGAAGTCCAAGACGCGTGACTACGCCATGCTGCTGCTGGCCCAGTCGTACCAGGAGACGGGCTCGTTCGATAAGGCGGCGGACACGGTGCGCGACGCGCTGGCCACGTACCCGGCCACCCAGTACCTGTCGCAGTTCCGCGGCCGGCTGAGCTCCGCCAAGCGCGCCGCCGCCGGTGGTGACGCCGCCGCGGTGCCCGCCGCCGCTCCGGCCGCCGCGCCCCAGGCCGCTCCGGCCGTGGCCGCCCCCGCCGCGGGCCAGTAGTCCCCACACCGCCGCCGTCCGGGCAGGATTCGCCTTCCGGACGGTGTGCAAGGGAAGCATTGCCACCCGGGGTCCAGGGTCGTAAGACCTGGGCCCCGTGTCCGCTCCCGACTCGCAGAAAGACCCCCGCTTCCGCCGCTACCGTGGCGCCGCGTACGCGGTCCACATCACGCTGGCCTCGCTGGTCTCGCTGTGGTTGATCTGGAACGTGGGGCACTCCGTCGCGGCGATGACGCCCGCGAGGCCCCCGGCCGTGACGCCGCCGCTCACCGTGCGTGAATGCCTGGACGCCGCGGACGCGCACTGGAAGGACCTGGAGTCCGAGCGCGAGAAGCTCGTGCACGTCCTCCCCGCCCGCAAGGTCGATCAGGAGTGGATGCGCTTCCGCACGGACTGGCTGACGCGCGTGCGCAAGTCCGAGTCCGAGTGCGCCCTGGAGTCGAGGGATCCTTCGCGCGTGGAGCTGCGCTCGGTGTACCGCCACCTCACGAAGGTGCAGGACCTCTACACCATCCACGCGGTGCAGTACGCGGGCGAGGTGGGCGGCGCGGTGGACGCGCTGCACGCCGCCTTCGACACCGCGCGCCGCAAGGACAGCGGCCGGTAGCGGGCTCGCTTCAGCGCGTGGGCAGCACGGTGGAGTAGCGCCCCGTGCTGTCGGACACCGTCTGGGCCAGCAGGATGGACTCCGGCCGTCCCCCCACCGTCACCACGCGGAAGAAGCGCACGGACGCGTTCGCCGCGATGCCGTCCGGCGCCAGCGCCGGGTCCGGGGGCAGGGTGATGCGGCCGCTCAGCGAACGGCCCCGTGACAGCGTGAAGGCCGCCAGCGTCATCACCTCCGCATCGGCGGTGCCGGCCGGTACGGTGACGAAGCGGCTGACGCGCGGCAGGTTCTCTCCGGGCAGGAAGTCCAGCCGGTACTCACCCGGATCCAGGGCCAGCGCGAAGCTGCCGTTGCTGTCGGTGGTGAGGGGCGACTCGAAGCCCAGGGGCGGCTGCGGATAGCCATCGAGGGCTCCCACCGGCTCCGCCACGACGCGCACGCCCGACGCGGGGCCGGAGCCCTCCGGGTTCTTCACGCTGCCCACTACCGTCATGCGCTCCGGGCACGTCACGTCCGGCAGCACCGTGTCCACCGCCGCCACCGCCACCTGCTGGGGCGTCAGGCGCGAGCGCGAGCTGGGCGGCGGGACGATGACCAGCGTGAGCGGGGTCTCCGCGACGCCGGGCAGGGACGTGAGCTGGTAGCGCCCCTGCGCGTCCGTCAGCACCGGCACGCCCTTGAAGGTGCCTCCGCCGGCCACGCGGCCCTGGAGCGACACGCGCGCGCCGGCCATGGGCGTCTGGCCGTCCATCTCCAGCACGCGGCCCTCCACCTTCACGGCCGCGCCGGGGTCGCCCAGCTCCAGCGGGGCGGGGAGGGTGCCGGACGGCTCCACCACGAAGGTCTTCCAGGGCACCAGGTCCCCGGCGTTCACGGGCGTCGCGCGCAGGAGCACCGTATCGCGCGCGGCGTCCTCCGCGCCCAGCACCAGCTGGAACGCGCCCGTGCCGCGGGCCACGCGGGCGCGTTGGGACAGCGGGCGCAGGAACTCATCCAGCACCTGCACCTCCATGTCCGCGTCCACCCGCTTCGTCCCCTGGAGCACCAGCGTCCCCGCCAGCGTCACCACGCGCGACGCGGTGGGCAGTTCAAAGGCCACCACGCCGCCCGAGGACGGGTCCACGAAGGCGTCGCGCGACAGCGGCGGCAGGGCGGGGTCCACCGGCGTGAGCGTCACGGTGTACCGGCCGCTGCCCACGGGCAGCACCCACGCGCCGTCGTCCGGGGTGAGCGTCGTCTCCTGGCGCCGCGCCACGCCGGGGATGAGGCGGCTGTCGCCCGTGGCCAGCAGGTGGATGGGGGCGCGGTAGGGGATGGGGGCCGTGCCGCCGTCCGTCGTGGTGGCGGTGCCGCGCGTGACGGTGCCCGTCAGGCGCACGGGGCTGAAGAGCTCCAGGTTCTGCTCCGCCCTCAGCCGGTCCACCGGGAAGTCCTGCGCGAGCAGGCCCGCCTTGGGGTGGGGCTGCACCTCCACGACGATGTCGCCGCCGGGGTTGCCGCAGCCGTCCACGAAGCACACCTGGCCGGCGGCGCACTCCGCGTCGGAGCGGCACACCAGCTGCTCCGGAGGAGGCTCTTCCTCCAGGAATCCACACCCGGCCCCGGTCAGCCCGAGCGCCAGCGCCAGGGTCCGGAGCGCGCGGCTCACTGGCAGTCCCCCGCCACCGTGTTCACCACCCACGAGTACGAGGTGACGAAGCCCGGGTTCTTCACCACGCCGCCGTCCGCGAGGATGACCTCGTCTGGCGGATCCGGCTGGCGGTTGGTGAGGTGCCGGTCGGTGACGAACACCTCCACCAGGTGGATGCCCGGCGGGGCCAGCGGGTTGTTGGCCGAGCGCAGGTCCATGCGCAGCGTGCCGCGGTCGTCACGCCGGGGCTGGCCGGTGTTGGCGAGGACGATCTGCCGGTAGTAGCCCGAGGGGTAGGACGGGTTGTAGTCCACGTACCACTCCACGGTGATGCGGTCGTCGACGTCCAGGTCCTCCACCACCACGTTGAAGTCCTGGGTGCAGCTGCCCACGCCGAAGGCGCGCAGGATGCGCTCGGAGGGCTCCACCTGCTCCTCCAGGATGCGCGGCGGCCGGTTCCTGAACTCGGGCAGGCTCTCCAGCAGCGCCACGTCCTGGGGGATGAGGCACCCGGAGCCCGTCGCGAGCGCCGCGAACCCCAGGGCCGTCACCAGCGGCTGGAGGATGCCCCGGGACTGTCGCGTCGCGTGACGGTGCATGGCGTGGCTTGGAGGAACGCTATAGCAGTTCCTCGTTCTCGTCGGGAGGCAGCGGACCGCCCGTCTTCTCCGCCTCCAGCTTCTCCAGGTGGCGGAAGATGGTGCGCGGGTCCACGCCCAGGTCCTTGGCCGTCTTGGTGCGGTTGCCGTTGTTCCGGGCCAGGACTTCGTTGATGTAACGCTTCTGGAACTCTTCCTTGGCCTGGAGCAGCGGCATGATGGGCTCCAGGTTCTCCGGCTTGAGGTCCAGGTCGTCCGCGCCCAGCAGTGGCTTGTCCGCCAGCACCACCGCCTTCTTCAGGCGGTTCTCCAGCTCGCGGATGTTGCCCGGCCAGCCGTACTTCTTCATGGACACGGCGGCCGCGGGCGTGAAGCCGCGCGCCTTGGAGTTGAACTCGCGCGCGTACTTCTGGAGGAAGTATTTGGCGACCAGCATCACGTCCTCGCCGCGCTCGCGCAGGGGCGGCAGCTTCACGGTCACGACGTTGAGGCGGTAGTAGAGGTCCTCGCGGAAGGTGTTCCGCTTCACCTCCTCTTCCAGGATCTTGTTCGTCGCGGTCACCACGCGGATGTCCACCGGGTCGCCGCGGTTCTCGCCGACCTTGTAGACGACCTTGTCCTGGAGCGCGCGCAGCAGCTTCACCTGGAGCTGGAGCGGCATCTCGCCGATCTCGTCCAGGAAGAGCGTGCCGCCGATGGCCGCCTGGAACTTGCCGGGCCGCGTGGCCACCGCGCCCGTGAAGGCGCCCTTGGCGTGGCCGAACAGCTCGCTCTCCAGCAGGTTCTCCGGGATGGCGCCGCAGTTCACCGTGATGAACGGGCCCTTGGTGCGCGGAGAGCGGCGGTGGATCTCCCGGGCGATCAGCTCCTTGCCCGTGCCCGTCTCGCCGGTGATGAGGACGGAGATGTCCGTGGGGGCGATCTTGTCGATGCGCTTGTACACGTCCCGCATGCCCGGACAGGACCCGATGATGTCGCCGTAGCGCTGGTCCTCCAGCTTGCGGCGCAGCTCCGTGTTGTCGAGCTTCAGGTCGTTCACGAGCAGCGCGTTCTGCAAGAGCAGGGACGCCTGCGCCGCGAACACCGTGAGCATGTCCAGGCTCTTGGGCTCGAAGCGGTTCACCAGCCTGTCATTGCCCACGTAGAGCACGCCGAACAGGTCTCCCTTGTGCATGACGGGCACGCACATGACGGAGTGGACCTTGAGGTTCACCACGGACTCGCTGGCCTTGAACTCCGGCGCGTCCAGCGCGTCCGCGACGATGATGGCCTTCTGGTCCTTCACCACCTTGGCGATGATGGAGTCGGACAGCTTCTCCACCGCGTCCTCGATGTTCTCCCGGGCCACGTTGCGCGCGGCCTTCACGCGCGGCTCGCCGCTCTCCATCAGGATGAGGAAGCCCTTGTCGGCGCGGGTGACCTCGATGGCCTCGTCCAGCAGGCTCTCCAGGATGCGGTCCACGTCGTAGCTGCCGAAGAGCCGCTCGCTGAAGGCCGTCAGCCGCTTGAGCAGCACCAACTCCCGGCCCACCACGCCGGGCAGCTCCGCCGTGTGCGAGTCCGACGACGCCGTGGCGGCGGAGGGCAGGGACACCTCGCGCTCGGGCACCTCGCGGCGCACGGGCTCGCGGGGGGCGTCCTCGCGGGAGAAGGTCAGCTCGGTGCCGCCGACCTTGACCACGTCGCCGGTGGAGAGCGCGTGGTTGTCGCGGCGCTTGCCGTTGACGTGGAAGGTGGCACCCAGGCTGCCCACTTCGTAGCGGGTGCCGTCGAAGGTGACGTGCAGGGCGTTGGCGGGGACGTTGGCGTCCTCCAGCGGCACGTCGTTGTCGGATCCCCGCCCCAGGCTGGTGATGCGCTTGAGCAGGGAGACCGTGCGGACCTTTCCATCGGGGGTGCGGACGGTGAGGCTGGCCATGGGCGGACTTTGGGTTCTTGGGGCTAGAACGTGAGGGTGAAGCCGGCGCCCAGCCCACCACGGGTGGAGTACAGCCGCACGCGCGGCGGCGCGGCCTGGGAGACGGAGGGAGAGGGCTTCGGTTCGGGGCGGGACTCGACGGTGGTGCTCGTCACCACCTGGTCCTCGTGGTGGTAGACGGCGTCCACCACGCCCAGGGTGTAGACGGTGTAGAAGCCGGTGGCGGACGCGAGCTTGAGCAGCTGCCAGGTGTCCGCCTGCCGGGCGCGGTCCGTGGGGATGTAGCGGATCGGGATGGACGCGCGGCCGTCCTCGTCCAGCACGTTGTCCAGGTTGATGAGCCGCTCCTCGAAGAGCGAGTCGTACGCGAAGAACGCGATGATGCTGGTGAGGGCCAGCACGCCTTCCGTGGCGGCGAAGGCGATGCCCATGCCGTTGCGGCCCTGCTGGAACTGGCCGGCGCCGAAGGGGACGAAGTTGACCAGGAAGTTGCGCTTCTCCACGGTGCGCACGGTCACCTGGCGGGCCAGCTCCTCCGCGCGGCGGCGCTGCGTCTCCAGGGCGACGCGCTCCTGCTCCCGGCGCTCCTGTTCGGCCTTCTCGCGCTCCAGGCGCAGGCGCTGCTCCTGGCGGAGGAACTCACGCTCGCCGGACATCTGGTTCTTGAGGTCCTCGAAGTAGGCGACCGCCGGGGGCGGGACGACGAAGGGGTCCAGGCTGAAGTCGGGATCCAACCGGAGCACGGCGCGCAGGTGGCGTTCGGCGTCGTCCGTCTTGTTGAGGTTGAAGGCGGACAGGCCCGCGAGCTTGTGCAGCTCCACCAGGTCCTCTTCCGGCAGGTCGCCCCGGTCGATGCGCTGGCCCGCGCGCTCCAGCACCTCCGCGTACTTGCCGTACTCGAACGACGAGCGCAGCGCGGCGACCTCCGGATCCGCGCCCATGGGTGTCTGGGCGTGCGCGGACGCGGGGCCGAGCAGGGCGGCCAGCAGGAAGAACGCGAGAAGCAGCGGGCCGCGGCTCATTCGGGCGCCAGGCTCCCGCGCAGGGTGGTGGGCTTGCCGGGCTCCAGCAGGACGACGCGCTTCTCCGTCTTGTAGCCAGGGGCGGAGATCTCCACCTCCACGCGGTGCTGGAAGCTGGCGGGGCCGCGGGGGGAGCGGATGTCGAAGGGGTGCTGGAGGCTGGCGCTCGCGGTGCGCTCCACGTCGCCCACGCGCACGGTGGCGTCCGGCGGCTGGTAGTTCATGGACAGCTGCGAGGCCTTCAGCAGGGCGCGCAAGCGGAAGACGTTCTCTCCGTCCGGCTTCACGTCGATGGTCTCCGTGGCGTCCTCGCAGTAGCCGCAGGAGACGGTGATGGTGTGCTCGCCCGGGGACAGGTGCACGTCGTGCTGCGCGAGCTGCTGCGTGCCAGCGGGGCCGCCGTCCACGCGGATGGAGCCGTAGGGGCGCACGAGGATGGACACGGGGCTGTCTCTTATACACATCT
>NZ_RAWC01000260.1:0-12006 GCF_003611685.1 Corallococcus sp. CA049B
GGGCTCCCCGCCCGGCGGCGGCGCACCGTTCGAACCTGTCCGACAGTCGGACAGGTTTGGAGCTCGCGAGGCGGGGAGCAGGGGGTGTTTTCGTCCTGGTGGGGTGGAGGCTTAAAACCCCGGGAGGGCCTCCCGCGTTGATGGGGGACCGCCCCGGAGGCGCTGCATGCCGGTCCATCCATCCAGCTCCTCGGAGCCTTCGAGCAGCTTCCTCACGGATGTCTCCCGGTTCCTGGGGGCGTTCCGCTGGGCGTTCATGCCGCTGGGCCTGCTCGCGCTGGTCGCGGTGGGCGTGCACGCGGCGGCGGACACGCTGGATGACCGGCTGCTCACGGGGGTGGACCGGCTGGACTCCGCGTTCGATGCGTGGGTGGGCCAGTTCCCCGCGCTCGCGTCGATGGTGGATTGGGTGTCGCTGGAGACGCGCACCCGGCTGGCTCGGGCCCTGGCGCTGGCCTGGGAGCTGGCGGCGGACCTGCTCCTGGCGCTGCCGGCGCTCGGTTATCGCGAGACCGATGCGGCCCGGCCCGTGGAGCCCTGGCGTCCGGTGACGGCGTCCGCTTCGGAGTCCTCCTCGTGGAAGGCGCTGCTGCGGCGCTGTCTGCGGCGGCCCGCTCCGATGCGGTGGGTGCGTCCGCTGGCCACCGCGGGCGTGGTGCTCGCGGGCGCGTGCACGGTGGCGCGGCTCGTCCAGGGCACGGTGTACCTGTCATGGCGGCCGCTGTTCGGCGACGTCGCCGCGGACTGGGCGGCCCGGGGGCTGGCGGTGGCGGCGCTGTGCGGGGTGAGCGTGTCGCTGGGCTGGCGCGCGGTGCTGCGCAACCTCCAGCACGCGGACGCGGCGTGTGAAGCGGTGGGGGCGCGGCGGGCGTGGACTCGCGGGCTCCTGGGGTGCCTCGTGGTGGCGCCGCTGGGACTCGCGGCGGCCTGGGACGCGGCCCCGGTGCTGTCCTTCCTGCGCTGAGGCCCTGACGCATGTTCGCTCGACGCGCCCGGGGACTCCTGGACTTCACCTTCGCGCTGCTGTGCGTGTGGTGCGCGTACCACCACACGCCCGCGGGTGCGCTCCTGCGGCGCGCTGGCGCCTGGGCCGTCCACACGCGCACCACGGCCCGGCCGCTGCTCGCGTACTACGACGGCGTGAGCGGGACGGCGGTGCCCGTGCCCGCCGCGCTGCCCGCCGCGCTGCTCGCTCGCGTGCCCACGAGCGCGGAGGCGCTGGCGTGGGGGACGCACTCGGCGCTGAAGGCCCTGGATTCGAAGGCCCGCGAGCCGTCGCTCGCGCTGGCTCGTGAGCTGGGCATCGCTCCGGAGACGCTGGTGGATCCGGCGAAGGGTCCGGCGGCGACGCGGCGGATGCTGGACGCGCTCGCCAGGGACTTCCCGTCGGAGGAGGCTCGGGTGACGGCGGTGTTCGCCGGGCGGGTGCCCGCGCGCTTCGCGCTGGAGCGGGTGGACGCGGAGGGTGGGGCGCTCAGCCTGGAGCGCCTGGCGAAGCAGCTGCCCCCGGGCTTCGAGGGCTCCTCCGTGGGCGCCGCGCAGGCGCTGGCGCTGTCCACGGCGCTGATGCTCGGGTGGCCGGTGTCGGAGAGCGCTCCGGTGACGAGCCCCTTCGGCTACCGCGTCCACCCCACGCTGCGCACGCGCCGGATGCACACGGGGGTGGACCTGGCGGTGCGCTCGGGCACGACGGTGACGGCGGTGGCCGCGGGCGTGGTGCGCCGCGCGAGCGAGGACTCCGTCAACGGCCGCGTGCTGGTGCTGGACCACGGGCGGGGCGTGACGACGGCGTACTGTCACAACTCGGAATTGCTGGTGGAGGCGGGCACGCGGGTGGAGAAGGGACAGGCCATCGCGCTGTCGGGCAGCACCGGCCGGTCCACCGGGCCGCACCTGCACTACCAGCTGGAGTTGGCCGCTCGGCCCGTGGACCCGTTCGGGTTCCGCACCGCGCTGCGCATGGCGGACGGCGCGACCGAGCTGTGAGTGCGAGCTCACACGACCCGTGACGTCGCCGTCAGGAAGTAGATGGGGGGCCTGGGGGCGTGTTACGGCGGGGGGCATGGACCCCTCGCTGACCGTCCCCGTGCGCCGGGTGCGCTCGCATCCGGACCCGCTGCCCCTGCCGCGCCATGAAACGGAGCTGGCCGCCGGGCTGGACCTGCGGGCCGACATCGACGGGGAGCGGGTGCTCCAACCCCTGGAACGGATGGCGGTCCCCACGGGGCTGGCCTTCGCGCTCCCGCCGGGCTTCGAGGGCCAGGTGCGGCCCCGCTCGGGGCTGGCGCTCCGGCATGGGGTGACCTGCCTGAACTCCCCCGGGACGGTGGACGCGGACTACCGGGGGGAGGTGCAGGTGCTGCTCGTCAACCTGTCCAACACCCCCTTCACCCTGCGTCGGGGAGACCGGGTGGCCCAGCTGGTGGTGGCCCCCGTGACGGCCACGGCCCTGCGGGAGGTGGAGGTGCTGGAGGTGACCTCCCGAGGGGACGGAGGGTTCGGGTCCACCGGCCGATAGGGCCCGGCGCGCAACGTCGTTCCTCAACGGCTCCGGAGCGGGCAGAATAGAGCCCCCCGGCCGTCCGCCAGGGAGGCCGCCCCCCCGCGGCCCCGTTCCGGAGTTTCACTGCTTTGCTCTGCTACCGCTGCGGCAGCCATGTCCCCGATTCGAGTGAAACCTGCGCCACGTGCGGCCAGAAGTTCGACGCGGCCGCGCGTCAGGCGGCGGGGGCGGCGCGCCGCAAGGGCGCCGAGGGCGCGCCGTACAAGCCGGGCGACGTCGTCGCGGAGCGCTACGCCATCCAGGAAGTGGTTGGGGCGGGGCCTCTGGGCTTCGTCTTCCGCGCGCAGGACCAGGCCATCGACGTGGAGGTGGCGCTGAAGGTCATCCAGCCCCGGCTGGTGCAGCAGCCGGAGGAGCGCACGCAGTTCGCGCTGTCCATGCGGGTGGGCAAGAAGCTCAACCACCCCAACCTGGTGCGCGTGTACGAAGAGGGCGTGGACGGGGACCGGCCCTTCTTCACCATGCAGCTGCTGGAAGGGCTGTCGCTGCGCCGGATGATGGAGCAGCGCGCGGCGAAGGGGCAGCTGTTCTCACTGAAGGAAGTGGAGCCGCTGCTGGCGCAGATGGCGGCGGCGCTGGACGGGGCGCACCGCTTCGGGCCGCACTCGGACGTGAAGCCTGAGAACGTCTTCGTCCTGCCGGACATGTTGAAGGTGTCGGACTACGGGCTGGGGCTCGCGGTGCCGCACCTGCCCTTCGTGCAGGCGCAGAAGGGGCACCGGGCGGCGGCGTACATCGCTCCTGAGTACGTGAATGGCGCGGAGCTGGACACGCGCATGGACGTGTACTCGCTGGGCGTGTTGATGGGGGAGATGGTGACGGGGCTCCTGCCGGAGGACGGCGGAGTGCCCGAGGTGTCGGTGCGGCATCCGGACCTGCCGCCCGCGTTCGAGTCGCTCTACCGGCGCGCGCTCAACGTGAACCCGCTGGCCCGTCCGAAGTCGGGCGGCGAGCTGCACGCGGAGTTCGCGGCGCTGGTGCAGCGGCACCCAGCCGCGGCGTCGAGGCAGCGCTCGGTGCCCGCGTCAGGCGCGCTGCCGCCGTCCGCGGTGGCCGCGCGCGCGGCGAACAAGCCGCTGCCGCCGGTGCCCACGGGCATGCTGCCGGTGGCGAGCGCGCCCACGCCGGCCGCGCCCATTCCGGCGGTGGATGACTCGCCTCCGCCGGATGCGACGCAGCCGCTGGACGCGGCGACGCTGGCGGCCATCCTGGGTTCGAACGCGCAGGCGCTGGACTACATCACGGGGCCGGAAGCGCGCTCCGTGTCCGACGCGGCGACGCAGCAGGAGATGCGCGCGGTGGCGCCGTCGGGCCGCAAGGGCGCGGAGGCGGCGCAGGATCCTCGGATCCTGGGGCAGGCCCCCGACGTGGCGGCGCAGCAGGAGGCCCGCGCGGCCTCGCGCCCGGCGGATGAACCGCGCGCGGCTCCGGCCAAGGCCGCCGAGCCGGTGATGCGCATCTTCGCGAAGGCGGAGGAGCCGTCGTTCCCGGCGGATCCTCGCGGCGCCCGCTCCGCGGAGGGCGCGGCCGAGGCGCGGTCCTCGGCCCGTGGCGGCGGTGAGGCCTCCTCCAGCGACGGGCGCTCCAACGGTCGCGGCGAAGCCGCCGTGGGCGACGGGCGCTCTGGCCGGGGTGAAGCCTCTTCGGGCGACCTTCGCTCCAACGGCCGTGGCGAAGCGTCCAGCGAGGGGCGCGCTGGCCGGGGTGAAGCCTCTTCGGGCGACCTTCGCTCCAACGGCCGTGGCGAAGCGTCCAGCGACGGGCGCTCCGGTCGGGGCGAGGTCTCTTCGGGCGGGCGCTCCGGCCGCGGAGGCGAGGCGTCCACCGACAGCCGGCCTGGCCAGCGCAACGCGGATGCAGCAGCCACGGAGTCACGCTCCGGCCGGAGCTCCGACGACGACGAACCCTCGGAGTCCCGTTCCTCCAGCCGCGGTGGCCGCAACTCGCGGGCCTCCGGCGCGGTGTCGTCGGTGAACTCGCGCGGCTCGGAGGCGTCGGGTCCTCGCGCCCCGCGAGCCTCGGCGGCCCAGGGCGCGGTCCGCGCTTCTGGCGTTCACGGCGAGAACTCCACGGGCGGCCGCTCGCGCAAGGGCGAACCCCCGCCGGACGTGTCGGGTGTGCGCTCCTCGGCGCGCCGGCTGCCGCCTTCCACCTCCGGCCTGCACACGCTCCCCACGACGCGGGCCACGCAGGCGAAGCCGGCCCGCTCCGGCCCCAGCTCGATGATGTGGATGGTCATCCTCGCGGTGGCCGGCGTCGTGCTGGGCGCGGGCGGTGGCTACCTCTACCTGCGCCTGCGTCAGGCCCAGGCCGCGAAGAACAGCACCACGCCCGCGACGCCGGGGACCGCCGCCGCGGGGGACGGCATCCTGGCCACGGGCTCCTGTCCGGCCGGTATGCGCCTGGTGAGCGGCGGCAGCTTCAAGAAGGGCTCGTCCCCAGAGGACCTGCAGGCCGCCGGCTCCACCGACGAAATGCCCATGGGCAGCGTCATGGTGGAGTCGTTCTGCGTCGACGAGTACGAGTTCCCCAACCAGGCCGGCCGGAAGCCCCGCGTCTCCGCGACGTGGCTCGACGCGAAGGCCGCCTGCGAAGGACTCGGCAAGCGGCTGTGCTCGGAGGAGGAGTGGGAGAAGGCCTGCAAGGGCCCTGGCAACGCGCGCTTCTCCTCCGGCGGCGAGCAGGCCCAGTCGGCCTGCAACACCGGCACGACGGATGCGGCCGCGGAGCGCAACCTGGCGCCCTCCGGGGCCCGTCAGTCGTGTCGCTCCGGCTACGGCGTGGCGGACCTGTCCGGCAACGTCGCCGAGTGGACCTCCTCCAGGTTCCCCAACTCCAACCCCGAGGAACTGCTCATCAAGGGCGGTTCCTTCGACACGGCCGGCGACACCGCCCGGTGCTCCGCGCGCCGCCGGGGCGCCCCGTCGCTGAAGGCCGCGAACGTGGGCTTCCGCTGCTGCCAAGACGCGCCGTGATGACGACGCTCCGGAGGCTCGCGCTCCTCACGCTCCTCCTGCCCGCCGTCGCCCTCGCGCAGGCCTCCTCGCGAAGCCCCGCCCGGCCCCGCGTGGTGGCCGTGAAGTCCTCGAGCCTGGCGCCGTACGCCTCCTTCCTCGCCGGCTTCACGTCCGAGGCCCGCGCGGACGTCACCGAGCTGACCCTGGAGGAGAGCCCCACGGAGGCCGCGCGCGTCTTCAAGTCGCTGGCCGCGCAGAAGCCCGCGCTGGTGCTCGCCCTGGGGCCGCTGGCCGCCAACGCCGCCCGCCGCTCGCTGGGCGAGGACGTGCCCGTGCTCTTCGCCATGGTGCCGTACCACGAGAAGTACGGCCTGGAGGCGCCCCACGTCACTGGCATCGCGCTCACCAGCGACTTCGGGCCGGAGCTCGCCGCGCTCAAGGCCGTGGCTCCCGGCGCGAAGCGCGTGGGCATCCTGCACGACCCGCGCTCCTCGGCGGGCGCGGTGGCGCAGGCCCGCTCCGCTGGCGCTGCCCTGGGGCTCACCATCGTCCCGCTGGCCGTGGAAGCGCAGGAGCGCGTGGGCGGGGTGCTGGAGGGCGCTGAGGGGAAGGTGGACGGCCTCTTGATGGTTGCGGACAAGACCGTGGGCAACGCCTCCGTCGTCCAGGCGCTCATCGCCTTCAGTGCCTTGCGCAAGGTGCCGCTGGTGGCGCTCACGGCCAGCCAGGTGAAGGAGGGCGCGACGCTGGCCCTCGCGCCGGCCCCGCTGGCGCTCGGTCAGCAGGCAGGGCGGCTGGCGAACAGAATCGTCCACGAGAAGGTCGCCCCCGGCGCGCTGGCGGTGGCGCGGCCCGAAGGCCTGGACCTCTCGTTCAACCTCACCGCCGCGAAGAAGTCAGGTCCGTCCTGTGACGTCGCGCTGGAAGTGCTCCGGTTCGCGGCGCGCCGGGACTTTGCCGTGAAGGTCTACGAGTGATTCCACGCTACAGCCGTCCCGAAATGGCCTCCCTCTGGTCCGACGTCGCCCGCTACCGCCGCTGGCGCGACGTGGAGCTCGCCGCGCTGGAGGGCATGGTCGCGCAAGGCCTCGCCCCCAAGGAGGCGCTGGCGGACTGCCTCGCCCGCGCCGGTGACTTCACCGAAGCGGACGCCGCGCGCATCGAGGAGATTGAGCGCACCACCAAGCACGACGTCATCGCCTTCCTCACCTTCGTGGAGGAGCGCGTGGGCCCCAGCGCCCGCTGGCTGCACCTGGGCATGACGTCCTCGGACGTGCTGGACACGTCGCTGGGGCTCACCCTGCGCGACTCCGTGGACCTGCTGCTCAAGGGCATGGACCGCGTGATGGCCGCGGTGGAGAAGCGCGCCTTCGAGCACAAGCACACGCTGCAGATGGGCCGCAGCCACGGCATCCACGCGGAGCCCATCACCTTCGGGCACAAGCTGGCCATCTGGTACGACGAGCTGCGCCGGGGCCGCACGCGCCTCCAGCACGCGCGCGACACCATCGCCGTGGGGAAGATTTCCGGCGCGGTGGGCACGTTCGCGCACCTGCCGCCGTCCGTGGAGGAGCACGTCTGCCAGAAGCTGGGCCTCACGCCCGCGCCCGCCTCCAGCCAGGTGGTGCAGCGCGACCGGCACGCGGAGTTCTTCACCGCCATCGCCCTGGTGGGCGCGAGCCTGGAGAAGTTCGCCGTGGAAATCCGCCACCTCCAGCGCACGGAGGTGCGCGAGGCGGAGGAGCCCTTCACGCCGGGACAGAAGGGCAGCAGCGCCATGCCGCACAAGCGCAACCCCATCCTGTCGGAGAACCTCACGGGCCTCGCGCGCCTCTTGCGCGGCTACGCGGTGAGCGCCATGGAGGATGTGGCGCTGTGGCACGAGCGGGACATCTCGCACTCGTCGGTGGAGCGCGTGATTGGTCCGGACGCCACCATCCTCCTGGACTTCATGCTCCACCGCTTCGCGGGCCTGGTGGAGAACATGCGCGTCTACCCGGAGCAGATGAAGAAGAACCTGGACCTGCTGGGCGGCGTGGTGAACTCGCAGCGCCTGCTGCTGGAGCTCGCGCGCAAGGGCATGGACCGGCAGGCCGCGTACGTCGTCGTCCAGCGCAACGCGATGAAGATGTTCGAGGAGGGCGTGGACTTCCGGCAGGCCCTGCTCAACGACGCGGACCTGCTCAAGATGATGACGCCCGAGGAGGTCTCCGACTGCTTCTCCCCGGGCTACCACACGCGCCAGATGGACGCGGTGTTCCAGCGCGTCTTCGGCCGCGCCAGCTGAAGCGCGGCCACGGCGGGCGAGGGGATTAGAGGTAGCCCTTCGCCCGCAGGTGCCCTTCGATGCGCGAGTGCACGTCCCCGGGCGTCAGCACCAGGGGCGTGCCGGTGATGCGCTCGTAGGCGGCCACGTACTTGGTGGCCAGGTCCACGCGCACGTCGTCCGGGATGGAGGGCAGCGCGCCGTGGCCGGAGAAGTTCCGCTCGCGGATGAGCCACTGGCGGATGTTCTCCTTGTCCAACATCTTCTGGTCCTCGCCCTTGGCGAAGCGCGACTCGTACTCGTCCGCCACCCAGTAGCGGCTGGAGTCCGGGGTGTGCATCTCGTCGATGACGTAGAGCTCGTCGCCCACCTTCCCGAACTCGTACTTCGTATCCACCAGGATGAGGCCGCGCGTGCGCGCCCACTTCTGGCCCTCCAGGAACAGGCCCCGGGCGGCCTCCGTGATGCGGGCCCAGTCGCGCGGCGTGGCCAGCCCGCGCGAGAGGATTTCCGCCTCGGAGATGGGCTCGTCGTGCTTGCCGTACTCCGCCTTGGTGGACGGCGTGAGGATGGGGGATTCGAACGCGCTGTCCTTGCGCAGGCCTTCCGCGAAGGGCACCCCGTAGGCGGTGTGCGTGCCCTTCTCGTAGTCGCGCCACAGGCTGCCCGTGAGGTAGCCGCGCACCACCACCTCCACGGAGAAGGGCTGGCAGGCGCGCGCCACGGTGACGTTGGGGTCCGGCACGTCCAGCACGTGGTTGGGGACGATGTGCTTCGTGCGGTCGAACCAGAAGGCCGCCAGGCGGTTGAGCACCTCGCCCTTGAAGGGGATGGTGGTGAGCACGTGGTCGAACGCGGAGAGGCGGTCGCTCGTCACCAGGATGAGCGTGTCGCCCTTGCGGTACGTGTCGCGAACCTTGCCCTTGTAGGGCGTGCCGAGCGACGGCAGGTCCGTCTGGCGAAGCGTATGGGTGAGTTGCGCGTGGAGGGCGGAGGTGTTCACGTCGGAGGCGCCTCGCGGCCCCGGCCACTGACCGCCGGAAGGCGGCGGGAGCGGGGCCAGCTCATGAGGCGCGCGACTCTACTGGAGGCCCGCCGTCATGGAAGCAGGACCGTAGGCCGTTGCCAGATAGAGGAACGCCGGGTTGATCCGCAGGATGCCGTCCACGTAGGCGACCGCATACGGCGCGCCCGCGGCCCGGTCCACCCGCACCGCGCCCTCCGGCTGGATGCCCCACAGCCCCAGCAGCGTGCGCGCCACCAGCTCCGCGGCCTCGCGCTCCGACAGGCCCTGCAGGCTCTCCCGCCGGTCCTCCGGCCAACGGTCGCCCGTCCGCGCGTCGAAGACGAACTGGAGGCCGCTGCCCGCGTCCGGCGGCTGGAGCAGGTCCGCGCGAGGCTCGAAGCCCGGCGCCGCGACGAACTCGTTGCCCTGGATGATGGGGAAGAGCGCCACGCCCTGCGCGGACTGCCCGGCCTGCTGCTCCGACTGGCGGGCGATGTCCCGGAAGAGCTCCAGGCGGACGGCCGGGGACTCGAACTCCACCACCTCTGGCGAGCTGCTCAGCGCCTGCCGCGCCGTGAGCGAGGAGCGCACGGGCGCACCCGTCCCGTCGCACGCGGTGGTGAGCAGGGACAGCGACAGGAGCAGGCCAGGGACCCAGCGACGCATCAACGGGAATATACCGATCACGCCGACGCACCACCAGCTAAACTCCGGTGCATGCGACCAGGTGCGGAGCTGACTGTCGTCCTTCATCAGACCCGTTCACCCGACAACCTCGGGGCTGTCTGCCGGGTCATGGCGAACTTCGGTTTCGAACGTCTCGTCCTCTCGGAACCCGTGGTCCAGGACTTCAGCCTGGCGCAGAAGATGGCCGTGAAGAGCGGCCACATCCTTTCGGGCATGCGCGTCGCACCCACCCTGGCGGAGGCCCTGGAGGACTGCGTGTACGTGGTGGGCACCACGTCGCGCACCCAGGTGGTGAAGCGCGCCCCCCTGACGCCGGAGGACGCGGCGCGGCGGCTGGCGGAGGAGAGCACGCGGGGGCGGGTGGCGATTCTGTTCGGCGGCGAGCAGCGCGGGCTGTCCGACGAGGACCTGACCCACTGCCAGGACCTGCTCGTCATCCCCACGTCGGACGTGCAGCCGTCCATGAACCTGGCGCAGTCCTCCGCGGTGCTCCTGTACCTCTGCCACCGGCAGGGGCTCACCTCAGAGCCCGCGCTGCCCCAGGAGGAGGCCGGCGCGCGGCTGGGGACGCTCAACGCGCTGAGCGGGCGCATGCGCGCGGCGATGCTGGCGGCGGACTTCCTCAACCCGGAGGCGCCGCAGCACGTGCTGCACGAGTTGGAGCGGACGTTGATGCGTGCGCGGCTGACCCAGAGAGAGGCGGAGCTGTGGCTCAACGCCTTCAAGCACCTGGGCCGCGCGGTGGCGCCGGGGACCTCCCGCGAGTGAGGCGGGGGGCCGGCGCCACACGGAACAGCCGGGCGACTTAAGCCGCCGCGTCCTTCTTGTAGGTCTCGGCGAAGTGCTTCTCGCACAGACCGGCCTTGGGGCCGACCTTGGCGCGGCACTCCGGCTTGGAGCACACGCGGTAGCGCGTGTGGGGCAGCTCGCCCTGGCGCCACTTCTTGAAGTGGAAGAAGCAGTAGCTCTTGGCACGGTAGGGGCGCTTGCAGCCCTCCACGGTGCACGCCTTCTTGCCGCCGCCCTTGGCGGTGCGCGGCCAATGGGTGAGCTTCGTCGTCTGGGTGGCCTCGGCCATGGTACGGATTCTCCTGCGAAACGATGCTTGAAGACCCGTGACGCCACCTGTGGGTGGATCCGCCACGATGTGAAGGCGGACGGTGTATCGCCGGGTTTCGCGGAACGCAAGGAGCCTGGATGCCCGCCAGGGCCCTGGAGGCCCCACCCGTCAGGGGGCGGCCAGGCCTTCATCCGCCTTGGGAATGCCCCCGGACCGGCCGGAGGGGGTGCTCGGCACCGGGGAGAGCAGCTCCTCCAGCACGGAGCGGGCCCCGGCGGCGCGCTCGCCCGGCGTGCCCCCCGAGGCCAGCGTGGACGGCGGCGCCTCCACCAGGGGCAGGTCCTCCAGCTTCACCTTCAGCGTCATGGGGCGGCCCAGCCGGCGCAGCTGCAGCCGGATGCGCTGGCCCACGCCGCGCGCGGCCACCTGCCAGCGCAGCGTGTGCGCCCGCGCCACGGACAGCCGGTCCATGTTCAGGATGACGTCCCCGGTGCGCAGGCCCGCTCGGGCCGCCGGGCCGTCCTCCACCACGTCCGTCACCACCACGCCCCGGCCGCGCGGGTCCAGGTTGAAGGCCTGCGCCACCTCCGGGGAGAAGTCCTGCACGCTGATGCCCATCCACCCCCGGCGCATGCGCCCGTGGGCCTTGAGCTGCGGAATCACCGTCTTCGCGATGTCGATGGGGATGGCGAACCCGATGCCCTGGCCGGACACGTTGACGGCGTTGGCCACCGCCACCACGTCGCCGTGCAAGTCGAGCACCGGCCCGCCGGAGTTGCCCGGGTTGATGGAGGCGTCCATCTGCAGGTAGTCGAAGTCGCCGTCGCGGCCGTTGGGCGTCACGTCCGTGCGGCCCACGTAGCTCACCACGCCCACCGTCACGGAGTGCGCCAGCCCGAACGGGTTGCCGATGACGACCACCCAGTCCGCGATGCCCACGTGGGACGCGGACGCCAGCTTCAGCACCGGCAGCTTCCGGGGGGCGTCCACCTTGAGGAGCGCGCAGTCCGTGCGCTCGTCCTCGCCCACCACCGTGGCGGGGAACTCCTCCACGTAGCCGTTCGCGCTGCGGATGGAGATGGTGACCTCCGAGGCCCCGTCCACCACGTGCGCGCTGGTGAGGATGTAGCCGTCCGGATGGATGATGAAGCCGGAGCCGATGCCGCGCTGGGGCTCCTCGCCCGGAGCCACCTCCGCGAGGTCCTGGCGCGTGGTGATGGACACCACGGCCGGCATCGCCTTGCGGGCCACTTCACTGATGTTGGAGTGCTGCCGGGAGACGGCGCGGTTCTGCGACTCCAGCCACAACTTCCCGGGCGTGCGGGCCCCGGCGCTGCCCGCTGTCCCCAGCGCGCACGCCAGCACCGCCCACTTGATGCCGCCCCCGAACCGCGTCCAACCCATGGGCCCCGCCTTCCCACCACCGTCCAACCCAATGCCCCGGCGCAACCTAGGCACGGGGGGGAG